>CAZZVG010000611.1:1489-4709 GCA_964657295.1 Iningainema sp.
GCGCTACTACAAACCTATTACTCTGGTTCTTGATAGCGTCCTACTTTGTCAGCAACTCCTGGCAAACATTGCGACTGAAGACTACAGCCATCACAGCGCTTAGTTTTGACAGCTTTTGGCATTTTGCCTGTTGAGAGTAATGTTTGCACTGCTTCAATGGTATTGATTGTGCTTTGACGCAGATCAGGAGTCATTGCAATTAACTGACGTTGATGGGAGTGTGCATAGTAGATATAACCATCACTGATCTCTTTGCCTGTCATTTCTTCCAAACACAATGCTTGGGCGCAGACTTGCAACTCATCGTTATCCCATTCGCCTTTTTTACCGCGTTTGTATTCGACTGGATACCATTCACCGTTTTCAGATTCAATTAAATCGGATTTACCAATGAGTTGGAATTTTTCTGATTTCAACCAAATTGCCCGAATTTGCCAAGTTTCTTCCTGATGTGCTTCTCCTACCGTATGGACGCGATCATGTAAACTTGTTCCTTCGATGGTGTATTGGTTATCCGTAAATTCACCTGCACAAAACATTCTCCAACAGCGATGAGGACAGTAGGAATATTGGTTTAAGGCAGCAATAGAAATGTATTCTAAATCATTCATGGCTTTCAGTATTTACCGAACTAAAATTAGCACTCATGAGGCGACGTGTGATGCCCATACCCATCGTGGTTTTACGTCCCACTCCGGCGTACAAGGCAAAATTGGCAAGGGCATTTATTTGCTTGATGGCAAGGGCATCCACATCTCCAAGAATCCGATAGTTGATTTCACCAACACAACCAATAAATTTGCTGTCATAGTTGCCAATCACTTCGGTATGAATTTTTAAAAGACTTGGATAAATTGATTCGAGGGGAATGTTACTCAATTCAATCCCACTATATTTGTTCCAACGACTGAGAAGACTGTTGAAGACACATTCTCGCGTTGGTAGAACATTGTCGTATCCTCCTTGACGGAAGGCAGCAGGTGTCGCGAAGGAGAAGTTAAGATTGCGATCGCTATCACTTGCTTGTTCGTACAATTGTGTGTAACTGCAAGCGTCTGCCCAAGGCTGTATTGATTGAGGCGTACCGAGAATACTGGTAATGTATAAATTCGCAGAACCCAAATGCCAGGAATGCTTGGGGTTCAAATTCAGCCAGAGTGAAGTCAGCTTGCCAAAGAGTGTATCATCTAGGAGTGAGATTCGCCACCAGCAAGGTGTACCTGCCGGAATTGGACGTTGATGACAACATTGCAAGGTATGATGAGATTTGTAGTGGTGGCTTTTATCTTTTTGTTGTACTTGTAAGGGCGAAAGACTAAACGCTTTATCTGCGTTGGATGTGTGTAGATAGTCTCCCAATGCTTTATCCACAGAACTCACAAGGGTGAGAAAAAGGGCGTGGTTGTGTCTACCACTGAGGAATTCAGGGTATATGGGAGATTGGGGAGTGAGTTTAAGAACAAGACTGTGGGGCATACGGTGCAGTTTTTTATTTTAGGAGAGGGAAGAATACATACATGTATAAGCTGTGTTTTTAGCTGTTGTAAACCGTCTGGTTGTTTCTACTACGTTGTAGTGGTAGGGTTCTCCTGGAAATTACTTACCTCAATGTAGGGTGATCGCAATTGGGTATCAAGAAAAAGACTGTCACTCATATCATGTCCGTTTGATGACTTGCGAAATACCGTAAATTAAGACTGGTATAAAAAACCGCTCCTGAGCTAAGGAAGCCAAGAAAGAAGATAGGTAATCTTACAGGAGAGCAAGGGGATAGCTGGGGTTCTTTATGGGTGATTCGACGCAGTTATCATTCATTGATCCCCACCAAGCCCTCCCCAATTATCCCCTCTCCGCTAGCGGAGAGGGGACGTAAAGCACAGCTTTACTGGGGTGAGGTTCCGTACTTATCCACCCTTGAACCGATACTGCATATTAGCTGGAAGGCGTAGTTTTTCAGATGTGTTGGGATGTTCAAATTCGTAATACTGCCCTTGGCGAATACTGACATTTTGAATCAGACTCACAGGCGGCATATTTACTACATCGTAGCTGATAACTTGATGCGTAAACATCACATCCAAAGGATTGAGTGGGTAAGGGAAAGAGAAATCATCGGTTTTTAATCGAAATTTTGTGACTTCTTGAATCTTGACTTCTGCTTTACTCATCCACTTACCCAAGCGAATCCATTTTGGGAATTTGAGTTGCTTTTGAGAAATCACAAAAAACTCAAACTGACTTTCTGGTGCAATCTCTTTTGCTCTACCAAAACTGGGGATATTTTTCTGAGTTTTCTCCATCTCAACGTGGTAGTTATTGTTAGCATACTTCCAAGTATTGAGAATGGCTGTGTGGTGAATTGAACGCGCTGGAGTGACATAAATTCCTTGGTGATTGAGCGGTGTTAAATGCTCCTCATATTTAGGAATTTGTTCGGGGCAGAAATACCGATAGGAATGTTTTTCGGAAACAGTCGTCGAATAAACTTCACTATCTACCATATATAGTGCGTAACAAAGAGCATAATTGTGAATAACTGGCTCTGTTTCGTACAGTCTGCCTATCTCACGAGTTGCATAATACAAGCTGTCATGGAGTTCCAAATGACATTGGTAAAGGAATTGCATTACTGTGACACCGCCTTAGCCGCAGTTTTCTTTTTACTGATATGCTGAAGAGCGTAATTTTTAGCTTCTGTATCAGCTTGTTGCAAAATAGCTTTAATTCCTGTCTCGCTACCTATAAGTGCTTTGACATTATTAAGTAAAGGTGTAAAAGTCTCTCCAATGTAGTCTGTATGAACGATAAATTCCTCAGTCATCAGTGAATCAATTGCACTTAAGGCAGCGGCAATGACATCTTCTTCATCTAAAGGTTCGGGAGATTTGATTGTTTTATTATCCTTCATCACATCATATATCGATTGAGTCCAGCGCAGATTGCTAGTGATTTCTCCATCAGCGAAAATGACACCAATTAACTCATTTCTCACTCGCCCTGTACGAGTTGTTTGCGCTCCGTAGTGACGAGTTCTCATGATGTTGTTAAAAACGTACAGGAAACTGGCTTCTGTGGGATCTTTGAGTGTGACAATACTGGGAAAGAAAACTTGAGGCTTGATGTGATCTTGCTGATTAATTCTGCTTGTCACTTCACCAGGCTTAGAACCATTTTCACCCTTAGAAGCCATCGTACCATTTTCATACGGAGCATTGAGAGT
>CAZZVG010000612.1:0-4707 GCA_964657295.1 Iningainema sp.
CGCAACGATTCGAGTGCAACGGCGGGAAACTCTAATATTGTTAAGAGAAAACCCAAGTCTGAAGCCTTATCTTGAAGAAGCACTACAGGAAGCCTATACAAACGGGAGAGATTTAGCATCAGGAGAAACAAACCTGCCACTCTCAACGTTTCCAAAAGAGTGTTCTTATACGTTAGAGGAAATTCTGAGCGAGATCTTCTATCCGGGGGAACCAACGACGGACGAGCTGATGCAATAATGGTTATAAAAACAGTGCAGGTGATACCTTGAAAAAGGCTCCTAGTGCTTTGGCTTGGCTCTTACTAATACTTCTTTTGCCATTTATGACTTCCGAAGTAATACCTTTCGAGCCAAAAACTTCCACTAAGTCTTTTTGTTTAAGTCCTCGTGCCAGCATTAATTCCTCCAAGATATCATGAGGAGTTGCAGCTTGCAGATGATAGTGTTCATCTTCATACTGCTCAATGAGTATTGCAAGCAACTGCAACACTTCAGCTTGTTCTGCTGTGATGAGATCTCCCAAAGCTATCAGCTTGCTTGCCTCATTAAGTAAGCGCTCATACTTTTCTTCTGTGTCAATGACTCGTGGCCAAGTTTCAGCAAGCAGCCTAATGTATTCCTCCTTATTAAGCGTGTCAATCATACCAAAATTCTCCTACATATCATAATTAAATATTATTGTGTTCCTACATAGCTAAATTTTCAAATATCAATTTAGTCTATCGAGTAAGTCTTCTAACAAATTTTGTTTCATTTTTTCCATTTATCTTCGTCATATTCTGTATGTGTTAAAATGTACCTAATAAAAATAGTTTGACTTTTATAGTTGATTTCAGTAATTAATCTATATTCATTTCCTTTAATGTTAAAGACTGTGTAGCTTTCTACAAAATCGTACTCATGCCGTTGTGTCGGTGGCATAGGTTGAATTAAGGTGTCTGATTGAAGGAGGATACAATCCTAAAACGATTTGGGATTTTGGGATACCGTGATTTGAGAGCGCTTCTCCAACATCTAAATCGCTTTGATTGTGTTGAATCCAAACTTTACCATGAATGATTTCAATGTGAATGACTGGGTAGAAAACTCGTTTTTCTTCAGCTTTCCAGCCCCGACACAGAAGTTGATATCGATTCGATTGCCGATCAAACACTGGCACAACTTGTGAGGTGTTTGGAATCAGATTTGCAGGAATCGACTCTAGCAAGGTGTCGATAATGGCTTGTTGGCAGATTTCAATGGCAACCATCTCATTTGATTGGTTTAAGGAAACAGAATGGGGTTCCATCGCACAATCTCCTGATGTTGGATCTCAATAGTAAATAGGTTAACATGATGAAGCGAAAGACTGTCTTGGAAGAAGGGCTGGGTTAGATAATTTGTATAAATTGCCGTACTGTAGTGCAAGATAAGGAATACGATTAATGCCCAGGTGTCCAAGTGCCATGCGGTAATGTAAGTATTGACCGATCGCTTGATGGAAGTCGTAAGTCACGCTTGGATTACCAAAACTTTTAACTTCTACTGCGATTTGAAGGTTTTCTTTCTCAGCACTGATAAGTTTGTCCGCAATCATGTCTACATTGAGATCGATGCCTTCATAATCGAGTGTTAAAGACTTAATGTTTATCCACCCATCTTTAACAAGGGCGACTTCAACAATATCGTGGAGTTTATCTTTTGCCATTAGGTATTTTTTTATGTTGTATTCTATCTACCTAATATAATTAACCAATTACCATACCTCAGCCAAAAAGGCATAAGCCGCTCACGTTAAAATAAAGCCATGAGATTTTCGGTTGAACCCATGACTGCAAGACTATTGATGCCACCGGATGAAATAATTCACCTGTCGGGGATTAGTTGGAATACCTACGAAAAATTGCTGGGAGAATTGAGTGATCGCCGTCTCCGGTTGACTTACAATCGTGGCAATCTAGAAATTATGGCTCCTTCTCCAGAACATGAAAGGTTTAAGAAAGTGGTAGGACGCTTTGTGGAGACGATGGCTGAAGAACTAGATCTACGTATAGAACCGTTGGGTTCAACCACCTTCAAACGTCCTGAATTGAGTGGAGTAGAGCCAGATGAATGTTTTTACATTCGTAATATTGCCCTGGTTCGGGGAAAAAGGCGACTGGACTTAACACAAGATCCAGCACCCGATTTAATTGTGGAAATTGATGTTACCAGTAGTTCTCAAAATCGTCTCCAGGTTTATGCGGGTTTGGGTGTAGCAGAAGTCTGGATTTATAACGGAGAATCTCTGGTGATTAAACAATTACAAAATGACACTTATATCACCGCCCAAACGAGTCAATTTTTTGTCAACATACCCATTCCAGAAATTGCCGGATTTTTGCAACAAGCCCACACAATGGATTATCTGGAGTTGGTGAAAGTATTTCGTGATTGGGTAAGAAGTCAAATAGGAAAATAAAACGAAGCGATCGCATCATCTGGTGAAATGCGATCGCTTGCTCAAAAATTCTGTTTTCTATCAGATTTTCGGTCAAGTACTATGGTTGACTGACAGAGACTTTAAAACGTATACCTGTTAGAGATGCGATCGCTTCTTGCTTAGCCGCATATCCAAAGTTGGCAAAGTCAGTAAAGTAACCATCTATTCCCAACTTGATGAACTGTTCGTACTCACGAAGAGGTTGCCCATCGTAGTCAGGCGAGAGGAAATAAGAATCACTGCGCAGGGTGTAAAGATGGACTAGTAAACCCGCTTTGTGAGCATCACTAATTAAAGAAGTTGGCTGTTTTAGGAACACATCGGCATCACTGATCTGCCCATCTCCATTAATATCAATGGGTTTACCGTTACCATCTAATTTTGGAGCGGCAGGTACAATCAACCGCTTGTCAGGACCAATGCCTGTGGCGTAAGTATGAACTTGTGTTAATCCTTGAGGAGTGATGAGATCAGCGTAGGTTTGAGGATTGTTGTGGTAAACAAAGTCATAAGGTGAGCCACTGCTATCAATTAACTGAATGATGGGAATATTAACCCCAGCAGCTGGCATGATATTCTCTTTTAAATCCTTAAGATTGGTAACCTCAAAAGATTGGATAAAAATCCGATCAGGATCGGTATATTTGCTGGCAACTAATTTATCAATCAGGAGTTGGGTAATATTGACGTGGATAGGAGTGCCATCCAAATAATGACCTGCTTCAGCGAAGTATGTGGGATGCTTGGTTTCGGGATATATCCCAATTTTTCGACCAGTTTCCGCTTCGCGCTTTCTCGCAAGGTTGATAACTTCCTCGAAAGTAGGGATCTCGAACAGACCATTGTAGCGAGTATTATTAGGACGAATAGCGGGAAGGCGCTCAATTGCTCGCAGTTTTTTGATCTCAGCCAAAGTAAAGTCTTCTGCAAACCAGCCTGTAATATTAGTACCATCAAGGTTTTTGGTTGTCAGGCGTGAAGCAAATTCTGGTAAATCAGCGACGTTTGTTGTGGCTTGTTGGACAACAGGTTTACCGTTGGCATCGTATACTATATTGCCATTGCTATCTGTCGTCACCATTGACAACACAGGTTCGTGGCGAACGATCAGGACTTTGTCCTTAGTCACTACCAAGTCAGGTTCGATGTAGTCGGCACCGAATCTAATGCCTAGATTGTGAGAACCAATCTGATCACCGCCGAAGTTTCCTACTGTATGTTCTGGACGATACCCAGTGCCACCGCCTCGATGACCGATAACTATGGGAGGTTGTCCGTAGAGTGTATTTAACTTGGACACTTTGCTAGTAGCGCTTGAAGAATTGATACTTCCTAGTATCATTGAGGCAGACAATGCCACAAAAAAGCAGACAAATAATAGATAACCCTTGAGTCGATGCATATCTGAAACCTAACGAGTCCAGTTTTCTAGTATCGGAGTTTTAGGTTAAGACAGGGTTGCAAGGAGTTTAATTTTGACACTGTTATACTGAAAGATTGGGTCAAGAATCTGCGGGGAAGTCCTCTCAATGCTTACAGAAACTCAGCACCTAAGGATGAAAGTAAAAAGCTATTCCTAAAACAGCGTAGGTGATTAGCAATAGCACTCCTTCCAACCAGTTAGAACGACCATCACTACTAATTGAGTTGAGACTTACCACAGCCATAGTGACTGCCACAACCTCAAAAAGATTGAAACTTAAATTCATCGGTTGATGTATTATCCAACCAACCAAAACTAGAATTGGAGCGACAAACAAGGCGATTTGCAAACTAGATCCTATAGCCACCGCAACAGCTAACTCCATCTTATTTTTAACAGCGAAGGTCACACAAGTGATAAATTCAACAATCCCGCCAAAAATGGGAAGAAGAATGACACCAGTAAATAAACTTGTTAACCCCAGATTTGAAATAGCTTTTTCTAAACTATCAACAAGGATTTCCGAGACAAAGACAAGGACGACAGTGCAAGCGAGCAGGACACCAATTTGTAGACGTACATTAACTTTTTCTGTAGGAGATGCATTATTTCCATTCTCGGCTTCCTCTAATAAATACAAGTGTTTGTGAGTTCTCATCGAAAACACTTGCATTAAAAAGTAAAATGTCAATAATAATATAGATGCAGCATAAGAAAAATTATTGAGAGTAGAGATTTCTAAACCTTGAGAAGTTAATTGTATTGCTGCTGGTGTTAAAAGAACAATAACCGCTAAAACCAAAGAAGAGGCATTAAGGCGAGC
>CAZZVG010000613.1:0-4703 GCA_964657295.1 Iningainema sp.
AACGTAACTACAAAACTCCCGGAAACTAAAAGACTTCTCCCTTGCATCCTTCTGTTTAAATTTAATTGTTATGTTCTGATAATTTCTCATTCTAAAGAAATAAAACAAATTTATACAAATTCTGTCTGAAGAGGAACGTAAAAAATCAAGTGATATCATAATCAGTGGAACGTCAATTCCCTTTTGTGTTGAAAATGATGACACAAATTGCCAGGGTTATGTCTTTGGGTAGAGGGTGTGAAGCTACACAATCATCAGAAAGGTAAGTATTGTCATAAATAGGCACTAACTTTTTGATGGAGATACACCAGAGTCAGGAAGTGGTAAAGTAATCAACGCTAATACTATACAAATGCTTAATATTTCTGAGACAGAGCAAATTGAAAAGTTTCGGCATCTTCAGTTAAGTTTGCGCGATCGCTGGAAAAGTCTCGACTCATTAGATCATAGTGATGCGGATATTTTAGTCATTCCCTCGCTAAGTATCGACCAGCGCGAACTCCGAAAAATTGAAGGTTGTGAGCATTATGAAGAACGTCTGCTTTTTTCCTTAATTCGTTTGCGAAATCCTCGCACGAGACTGATTTACGTCACATCAATGCCACTGCATCCCAGTATTATTGATTATTATTTACAATTGTTACCAGGAATTCCTTTTTCTCACGCTCGCAATCGCTTGCTGCTGCTTTCTACTTACGATTCCTCTCTCAAACCATTGACTCAAAAGATTTTAGAACGTCCTCGTTTGGTAGAGCGGATTCAGCAAGCTTTGAGGCTGGAAAAATCATTTATGATCTGCTATAATTCTGGTGTTTACGAAGCAGAATTGTCGGTAAAGTTGAATGTACCACTGTACGCGTCTGCTCCAGATTTACAGATTTGGGGGAGCAAAAGTGGCAGTCGGCAAATTTTTGCAGAAAGTGAAGTTCCACATCCAGATGGCAGCGATCGGGTTTGGAATCATACAGATTTGGCCGAAGCGGCTGTTCAGCTATGGGAACGGCAACCAGCATTGAAGCGGATGGTGGTGAAACTCAACGAAGGCATTTCAGGAGAAGGAAATGCGCTGCTGGATCTTAGACCAATTGCGAATTTAGCACCTCCAGGTGGTTCTCATAGCGAACGCATCGCCGCAATTAGCGAAGGCTTCTCAACTATGAATTTTCAAGCAAAACAAGAGCATTGGGAGAATTTTTCCGGTCGCCTCACCGAGATAGGGGGAATTGTCGAAGCATTTGTGGAAGGAGAAATCAAGCGATCGCCCAGTGTTCAAGGACGCATTTCACCTAATGGTGATGTCGAAATCCTCTCAACCCACGATCAAATTCTTGGCGGGCCAGACGGTCAGATTTACCTCGGGTGCCGATTTCCAGCAGATGAATCCTATCGACTGCAATTACAACAACTTGGCTTAAAAATTGGCAGAACCTTGGCAAAAAAAGGTGCATTAGAAAGATTTGGAGTCGATTTTATTACCGTTGATCAAGGTAATGGACAGTGGGATATTCAAGCAATTGAAATCAACTTACGTAAGGGCGGTACCACCCATCCGTTCATGAGTCTAAAATTATTAACTAACGGTCGCTACGATCTCTCCTCTGGTTTATTTTACAGTCAGCAAGGACGTAGTAAATATTACATTGCTACTGACAACCTTCAAAAGGAGCGCTATCAAGGACTCCTGCCTGACGACTTTATGGACATTATCGCCCACCAAAGGTTGCACTTTGATAGTGGAACCGAAACAGGCACGGTGTTTCATTTGATGGGTTCTCTTTCCCAATTTGGTAAATTGGGATTAACCAGTATCGGTGATTCTCCTCAACAGGCAGAAGAAATTTACAACAAAGTCATCAAAGTTCTCGATGAAGAAACCCGCACTAGCAAAAATAAAGATCTCCCCTCTTCTGGAGAATATATGTTTCCTATGAGTTGGGATGGAAGTGCTGTTAGCTGAGTATGAAGTGAGAAACGATGCGATCAAGGTAAAAGCTTTATTAGGTTAATGAAAAACACCACATCAAATTACGCCTTGCGGCTACCACGCTCTCTTAAAACAGAAGTCGAACGTCTAGCTTCACAAGATGGTGTCAGTGTCAATCAATTTATTGCCACCACTGTAGCAGAGAAAATTTCAGCATTGAAAACATCTCAGTTTTTTGTTGATCGTCAAGCACAAGCTGACTTTGCTGCTTTCAACCGAATTATGAGCCGTTCTGGTGGTGAATCACCTCAACCGGGAGATGAACCAAATAGCTGAAGCACTTACACCGACTTCTCAGGAGTACGGTGTACGGCTTCTTTGTAAACTCTTGAATTTCCTTGACGGATAATAGAACCCAAAGATTCTATTATCCGTCAAGGTAAGTTTCGAGAGCTTTCTTGTGCAGGGGAGGAAAGAGTTAGTGGAGAATTCTTTATTTCCTTCCCTCCGGCTCTACTCCCCCTTTCCTGGTGCCTGCTTTAACGAGTAAAGGGGATAGTAGTTGATTAATTGTCAGGTGTTAAAATTTTGGTGACAACTTTTTCTTTAAGCTCCAATTTTTTTTGTTGAATAGCATCTAACTCTTTTTGTAATTCAGGTAAATGCTTTTTTATCTCTCTTAAAACTGTAGTATCTGTTTCTCCTTCGCTTGCTGTATCAGCTGTTGCCAGTTTCACAGTATACTGAGCGATTTTACTATTAGGTTCTACAATTGTGAGAATTGCAAGAAAGTTAGCTAAATCTGTTAACTGCACATTTGACTCCTTACGTGAGAAATTAGTTACTCTGCTAATTGTATATCAGAATACTTCACATTTATTAATATGTCAAAATTTTCATGCGTATGCAAGGACAGTTAAGATTTTGTTAATAAATTTTTATATTTTGAGAGCCAGTGTTTACAATGTTGAATACTTTCTTTATTAGTTTTTCCATACGCCAACGAACACTTTAATAATCCGAAAGGAGCATAGGCGATTATAGGAGCAAATCCGGGGATATTTTAGATTTTGCTGTATCGTACCGCTTGATAAATCCACCCCCCTTGTGGGGCAACACAAGTATTTGTACTCAGATAGTTTCCCGGCTGTCTTGGGTTGACTTGTTGGTAGGCTGGTGATCGCTTCCCCAAAACCAATAATTACTGTTACGTTCTATCTCTCAACCTCAGATCCACCAGCCTCTAGTTGCTCAATGGTAGTGGCAAAAAATGTGTTGCAATGGAGGAACTTCCTGTACTCTGTCTTGGGGTCATCATCTTGTCAGGGAATGTATTCCTCTTCAAGCCTTAATTCAACATAAACATAATAATTGTCCTCAATTTTTTCCCAAGCCCAATTACCCACATCCTACTCCCAAGTTGTGTACAATCGACACAGCACCTGTTCTTGAACTGCTGTGTCTCTGGTAAATCTAAGTGCAAGTCACTGCATAAATCCAAACTGTTCGCGTCCTTATCCCCAGCCTTGGGGACACAAATTTTGTAATAGCTGTGGCGCATCGCTTCAGCTTCTAGACCGTTATGTTCCACTCCAGCGTTTAGGATCGGGAGGATTTGCCCAAATTTATACAGTTTGGGATCAAAAGACGCAAACGGAAAAGGTTCTGAAAGTTTTGGTAGAAGCTTCTTTGAAGGCACGAGAATTGTTTGCTCAAGAAGCAGCCGTTTTAAGTAGCTTAAGGCATCCGAGTGTGCCTAGAGTGAATGCTGATGGTTATTTTGTCATCGATCTGGGCAATCCAAATCCAGATCAGCTACCTTGTCTGGTGATGGAAAAAATCCATGGCCTGACTCTGGAGGAAGTATTCCAGCAATATCCCCAAGGTTGTCCCCAGGAGTTGGTATTAAACTGGTGTACCTCTACTGTGGAGATTTTACAAGAGCTACACAAACGCAAGATTCTTCACCGCGATATTAAACCTTCTAATTTAATGCTGCGATCGCCACTCGTTAGCCAAAATTCTGGTGGTAGGGGGGAGCATCTCGTGCTGATTGATTTTGGTGGAGCAAAACAATTTAGTTCCAAATCCTTTCGTTCTCAGTCTTCTTCAACTCGCTTATACTCTTCTGGCTACAGTCCGCCAGAACAAATTGCTGGGGGTAATGTCGGTCCTGCTACCGATTTTTATGCTCTTGGTCGCACAATGATTGAGATGTTAGCGGGTCAATCTTTGTTGAAGTTGGAAGATCCCTTGACTGGGGAGTTGCACTGGCGATCGCATGTGAAGGTTCATCCGGAACTAGCAGATTTGCTGGACGAAATGGTAAAGGAGGACGTGCGATCGCGTCCAGCCAACGCCGCAATTATCAAGAAACGTTTGGCAAATATTTCTCAACCGTCACTGCTGGAGTTATCTATAAAGTTTTTATCCGACTTGGAAAAAACTTTTAGGCAAGCACTTGTTGATATTACTCAAGCCACTGGCAACAGCATTCTGTTTGTCTTAACGACAATTTTCCAGATTTTCCTCGCTTGTCTGGACACCATTTGGACAATGCTTCTGACTGGTGTTGGTGCTGTTTTTGGTACGGTGTCCGGATTTGTTTTGGCAAATCATCTAAACTTGGATCAACGGGTACTCGAGATTTTCTTTGGTCCGATTCCCTCCGTTTTACCAAATAGCCAAGTTTTTTTGGCTTCAGAGATTCTTTTATTTGCAGGTGCGGGTTTAGGAACTGCTTGGGGACTCGTGATAGCAGGAGGTTTTGGTCAGCGAC
>CAZZVG010000614.1:0-4700 GCA_964657295.1 Iningainema sp.
GCCCCATTTTGTCTCGTCTACGTCGGGAAGGGCATTTATTTCTTGGCAATATGCTAGAGCAATAGTGCTGTGTTGTTGTCGATGAGGGAGAGCGAACCTGTTGAAGAGATGGCACCATATTTTTCAAAGTAGTTGCGGACAATTTGGGGAAAGTGGGTATAATCAAAGACAGCATCTCCATCGGCAATATTTGCCCAGAAATCTCGCAAAGTCGGAGCGAGTTCTTCTGCTTGAGCTAATGGTAAATTTAAAGGAGGTAAAGTTAGTAGCTTGACTAAAAAGGGAAAACTGCGATCGCCCATCCACTGACGCGAAGTTTGTTGCAAGTTAGGAAAATCAGGTACTGATTTCACTCGATAAGATAAAACTTGTAACCATTCTCTACCGTAATTATCCTGACGATACTCCAAAACACGATAAGGGTGAGGAAAGCTAACTAAAGAACCTGTCGTGATATCGTAGACTCCCTCAGAATACGCAATATCTTGAACGTGCAAATGTCCTGTAAACACCAGTTTTACCTGATGTTGTCGCAGTAATTGCAAGAGTTCGGCGGCATTTTCCAACATATAGCGATTTGCCATCAGGTGTCGGGACTGATCTGGCAAATGCTCAACGACGTTGTGATGTACAATCACCAGTATTAATTCATCCTTAGTGGCAGCTAACTCCTCTTTTAACCAACTTAGCTGTTTTTCATCCAAGCGCCCAACCTGCTCTCCCTGGTCATTAAAATTATTAGAATTTAAACCAATAAGCCTGACTCCAGGCAATAATTGACAGGAGTAGTAAATTTTTTCCGGGTTGCTATAGCCGAATTTATGATAGTAATACGGGAAATTATTGAAACCAATTGATTGCTCCGAAGCCATCATGACAGGAACGTCATGATTGCCTGGAACAACGTAAACTGGGAAAGGTAACTCAGACAAACGTTTTTGCAACCAGTTATGATTATCTGGTTCACCATGCTGGGTTAAGTCTCCTGGTAGTAAAAGAAAATCTAAATCAAGTTGTGTTAAATGTTCTAGTACACTTTCTAACGCCGGAATACTGACTTCCACTAAATGGAAACGACTGGGATGATTCCAGATTGTATGGGGAAGCGCAATGTGTAAGTCGCTAACTACAGCAAAGCGAAAATTAGAAATCATTGAATTAAAATTAATTTTAAAAGTTGGGGATCAAGTCTTTTGAGATGAGTATAACCTTATAAAGCTATCCGTTGGGGAGTCGTAAAAAATTTTTTTTTGAATGTAACGACGAACACGACGCAGCATCTCGCTCTAGAAGAACGCGCCTGTAAAGAAACAGAAAGAATTTCACAAAATATCGCATTAGACTGCTATAATGGTTCGACTTGAGTTGTGAAATACTTGTTCCGTGAAATAGATCAGGAGAATCAGTCTTTGGTACGTGTCCGCCGAGTCCGTCAACATGTTAATCCACTTTCACAAAAGTATCAAACACCCCTCACTCCTCTGGATTGGGAAAAGATTTATACTCAGTTAAATCAACCACTACACCTGGATATTGGATGTGCATGGGGACGTTTTTTGTTAGATATGGCCCAGGTGGAACCGAATTGGAATTTTCTCGGGTTGGAAATTCGGGAAACTTTGGTGAATAAGGCAAATGAGTGGTGCGATGAGTTGGGATTGACTAATTTGCACTATTTATTTTGCAATGTAAATACTTCATTAAGACCTCTTTTATCTTCTCTACCCATCGGCACGTTACAGCGCGTCACAATTCAATTTCCCGATCCGTGGTTTAAAAACCGCCATGCCAAACGGCGAGTCGTGCAACCAGAACTAGTGCAAGAATTGGCAGATTATTTGGTGCCGGATGGAATTGTATTTTTACAATCTGATGTTGAGTTTGTGGCAGTGGAAATGTGCGATCGCTTGGCTGCACATCCAGCTTTTCGTCGATTGGGTACAGGAGAGTGGCTTGTAGAAAACCCCCTCCCAGTAGCCACCGAAAGAGAACTATACACTATTAAGAAAGGCGAACCTGTGTATCGTGCTGTTTTTGAAAGAGTGAGACGTTCCTAACTCGCTGCTTTTTGACACTCTCCACAGAAAACAGCCACGGAGATGCTTAAGATTTATTTCGCAACCTGAATATATGCGTCCTGCTTCTTTTGGTGTTTTCATCTAGCCGTCGTCATCAATAAATGCGCGGGTTGAAGACATCTGAGTCTGGGTGAGAGTAAATATTTTTTAGATAAAAAGTAACTTAGCTTGTATAATCTAAAATCATTAACAAAAAAGGTGATTGTGAATACACAAAAGAATTTTTATCAAAAAATCATCTACATTTGGGTGTAGAAATTGACAGATATGTTTTTGAACTAGCCAGCCTTAAGCACGACGACAAGTAAATAAATCAAATTAAACGTAATATGTTCAAATTTTGGCAAAGATTCATTTTCGAGATGACCTTTGCGATCGGTTCCGATCCGTGGAAGCAAACCAGCTCTTACCAGCAAACGAAATACCAACAGACTCTTGATCGACTTGGGACAACTCCAATTAAGCAGGCGCTGGAAATTGGCTGTGCAGAAGGTCACTTCACGGTACAACTGGCAAGTCATGTTGACAGCTTGATCGCTGCTGATATTTCCCAAATTGCCACCGCTCGGGCAAAAGCTCGTTGTGCTGTCAGTAAACTAGAGAATGTCAGCTTCGTAAACCTTGATCTAAACTCCGATCCACTTCCTGGCAGTTTCGATTTGATCGTCTGTAGCGAAGTCCTCTACTACATCAACGGACAGACAGCGCTGCAAGCTGTCGCCCGCAAACTCGTTGATGCTCTCAAACCCGGTGGCTACTTACTGACAGCTCATGCAAATCGCGTTGATACTGAACCTGAGCGAACCAATTTCGATTGGATTCTCCCGTTCGGTGCTGAATTGATCGGCTTGACACTCGCGAATACCTTTCCTCTGCGGCTGATAGAGGAACTGCGGACACCCCTCTACCGTATTCAAATCTTCCAGTGCGATTGTGCTACGATGCCCTCACCTTCGGGTCCGCCAAAGCTCGTTGAAATGGAACAGTCTATATTACCTTTACCAGAGAATGGCATTCTATCTGAATTTTCATTAGCATTTCTGTACAACCAGCTTCAGCACTGGCGCATGAAATACCAGGTTAAAAAGTAAAAAGTAAAAAGAGAATCACCATCATTAAAATTAGGGGATTTGAAGTGTGGGACTTCTGCTCGATCAAGTTAAATCCAAGAGTTAAACCACATTCGCAGTCTGTAACCATCAGAGGAAAGGGGTAAACCTAGATAAATAGGCATCCAGAAAACAAAGGCACCTAAAATAAGAAAGGTAATTGTGACACCGATCGCACGGAGTTCTTTGCGATAGCTGATTAGCAACCGATCTACAAGCCAGGCGATCGCTAAAAACGCAAATACCACACCCGTCATGTAGTGGTAGATAAAACTGCAACGATTTACCCCTACCCAAGGAAGTAAATTAGCAGTATAATTTACCAATATATATAAAATAATCCAAGTATCATTAGAAAAGACTGTATTAGAATAAAAATTGTTTCTCCTCGCTAAGGGAATTAAGAATTGCCACACTAGTATTCCCAATAAAAACAAAAGGGCAGCGACACCGAACCACCACAAAAAAGGATTGCCCATTGCATGGACATCATACATGAATTTTACATCAGCCGCAGGTAAAGGAGGTCCGACTATGGGTAGGGCATCTTTTAAACTTTGTGTCGTTCCATAAAAATATGCTATTGGTCGTGTCATTAAAGGCCACTTATACCATGCTGCACAGTAAGGATGGACTTTGGGACTATTTCCCCCTAGACGTTCGTGAAACAGCAAAATTTGCCTGTGTACTTCTATAAATCCGTATCTTGTATCTATTTGCAGGTGGGGAATCCAGATGATGCTATAGACGACAGCCGGGATAACCGCTAAATAAAATATAATGTGAAAAATATTAACTTGAGTGAGTTTATGTAGCGGTGATAAATTTTTAACAGGAAATTTTGTGGCAGATGCGCTATCCGTAAGATCTCTAGTAAATTTATTTTTTGCCCAAGCAACCATCCAAATTAAATAAGTCCCCATCAGATAAAACAAACCGCTCCATTTAGTGGCAATGGATGCACCAAAAGCTATACCAGAAAGTATCAAATACAAGCGAAATTGTCTTTGGTTTGCTAAAGCCAATAATAAAAACAACTGTCCTAGCAAACCAAAAATGACGATATATTGATTGATTAGAGCATATCGAGACTCCACTAGAAATATACCGTCACAAGCTGTGAACAAACCAGCAAGCAAAGCAAAACTGCGGCGATAACTTAACTGATAGGCAATTCCGGCAACAATCAAAGGAATAAATGAGCCAGAAAAGGCATTTATCCAACGATAATTTAATGGAGAAAGTGTCCTACCTGTCAGTCCATTTACCTCATTTGGCGAAAAGGGAATGTAAGTACTAATCCAAATTCCCATCGCAATAATCAGTTTACCAAGTGGTGGATGACCATCAAAAAACGGGGTATGGGTAAGGTAATCATTGCCAAATTTAGCATAGTAAAGTTCGTCAAATACCAAACCATTAAACCGATACAGTCCCCAAAATCGCAAGGAAAGTGACAGTAAAAACACTCCCGTGATGCCAATCCAAAACCACTTTTTAGTCATTGGTCATT
>CAZZVG010000615.1:0-2103 GCA_964657295.1 Iningainema sp.
ACAACAAACCCCAAGCGCGAAAAGTTGGGAGCAACCGGAAGGACAAGTCAGTCTAGACTCTGCCTTTTATGTGGAACGCCCGCCGATTGAGGCTGACTGTTATGAAACAATTTTACAACCAGGGGCACTGATTCGGATTAAAGCTCCCCGGCAGATGGGCAAGACTTCACTTTTGACACGTATTCTCAATCATGCAGAGAAACAAGGCTGTCAAACTGCATACTTGAACTTTCAAGCAGCGGATCCAGAGTCTTTCACCAGTCTGGATAAATTCTTGCAGTGGTTCTGTGACAGCATTACTGATAAGTTGAATCAAACGAATAAGCTAACTGACTATTGGCAAAGCGTTTTAGGTAGCAAGAGCAAGTGTACAAACTATTTTCAAAAATACCTGTTATCAACAATTTCTAGTCCAGTGGTTTTAGGTTTGGATGAAGTCGATCAGGTTTTCCAACATCCTGAACTTGCTGCCGACTTTTTTGGCTTGCTACGAGTTTGGCATGAAATAGCAAAGAATGAGGAAATTTGGCAAAAACTGAGATTGGTAATTGTGCATTCCAAGGAAGTTTACATCCCCCTGAATATTAATCAGTCACCATTTAATGTCGGATTGCCCATTGAGTTACCAGAGTTAAATCAGTCACAAGTGCAAGAGTTGGTGCAACGACACAAGCTTGATTGGAGTCAGGCGGAGGTAACGCAACTTATGGAAATGGTGGGGGGACATCCTTATTTAGTCAGGCGATCGCTCTACGAACTTGCCCGTGGCAGGATTAGTTTATCACAATTGTTACAAACAGCACCCACTGAAGAAGGAATGTTCAGCGATCACTTACGTCGCCATTTATCGAACTTACAAGATGATGCCAATTTAGTTGCTGCGATCAAACAAGTCGTTGCATCTCCTCAACCAGTGCGGATAGAGACAGGTTTGGCATTTAAGTTACGCAGTATGGGCTTGGTGAAGTTTCAAGGTAATGATGTCATGCCCTTGTGTGATTTGTATCGGCAGTATTTTGGCGATCGCTTGGGGGTAAGCTGATGAACAGAAAGCAACTGATTTGGGCAAAAATATTTGCGGAAAAATCTGGAAAGTCGCAACTAGAGTTAGTAGATCAGTGTATTCTTGTAGAAGTGAGATGCACCAAATGAGTGAAATATCACACCCACCCTACCAATATCAAGTCGGCGGGAGTCTGCCTATTGAAGCCCCTACCTACGTGACGCGGCAAGCAGATACTGACTTTTACGAGGGCTTGAAAGCAGGGGAGTTCTGTTATGTGCTTAACTCGCGGCAAATGGGTAAATCAAGCCTGCGAGTACGAACTATGCAACGGTTGCGGGCAGAGGGCATTGCCTGTGCTGCTGTTGATATTACAGCTATTGGTGCATCGGATATTACTCCAGAACAGTGGTATGCTGGAGTGATTGATAGGATAGCGAACAGTCTCAATTTATCTGAAAAATTTGATTTAGACATCTGGTGGTTGAGTCACGCCAAGCTATCTCCAGTCATGCTATTTAGCAAGTTTATTGAGGAAATTCTATTTAAGTTGATTGAGCAAAACTTAGTGATTTTTGTAGACGAAATCGACAGTGTTCTCAGCCTCAAATTCAACTTGGATGATTTTTTTGCTGTTATCCGTGACTGTTATAATAATCGTGCTGATAAGTTGGAATACTTATATCTTGCACCTGTATGGGTAAACCACTAATACCCAAATAGTGTGTAAGAAATAAACACTCTTATTAGGTAGCAACTTACGTAATTAAAGAGTTAAATATGTAACTTGATTTATAGTAATATTCGGTAATAGTATAGAAGACAGGCGATCGTCAACTTGGAAGAGTGCGTGAATTTGCATTTATGACCCGAAATATGAGAAAAAAGGGCGTGAATCGTATATAAATTAAGCAAGAACAATGGTTTCAATTCTTGCCCACGCCCAAGGGCTAGTTTACACCCTGCTGTCGTTGATGCCTTCTACATACCAACGAGATAACTTTGAAGCAATTTTGGGATTATTCTTGGAAGCGAGAGGATATCCGCTACCAGAACATAGTAAAAGTAAGTCCGCTTCTGCCCTGAGTCGGTTCCTTAAT
>CAZZVG010000615.1:2113-4699 GCA_964657295.1 Iningainema sp.
CCCTGCTAGAAAGCCCCCTGCCTCTTGGTCATTCGTACAAAGGAGTGCACGCATTATCCAAGAAATTTTGTCCCAGTGCCCCAAAGGGCGAAAACCGTTTCTACAAGTCATTATTGACCTGACAACCCTAGAGAAATTTGGTAAATTCAAGTCTTTTAAGAATTTAGTCACTGTTTATAACGGAAAACGAGGACTACATTTGGTTGTCGTGTACTTAGTCGTTGGTCAATGGCGTGTACCTTGGAGTTTTCGTGTCTGGAGAGGCAAAGGCACTACCTCACCTGCACGGTTGGGATTAAAACTGGTCAAATCTTTACCCAAAGCATTAACCAAACACTTCAAAGTCATAATTTTAGCGGATACTGCGTTTGGAAGTAGTGAATTTCTCCAGGGTATACGTAAGCTGAAATATCATGCAATTGTTGGAGTACGTATTGACCGTAAATTGGTTGATGGGCGGCTCTTACGACATTTACACAAAAGGGGACAGCAAGTCTGGTTCGTAGGTTTAAACTTTCCCGTCACCGTATCTTGGTATTACCTCAAACGTGATGATGGCAAGCTAGAAAAACGTTTCGTTCTGTCTACTAAATCCCTCAAAGCTAGCACCATCAATTGGTGGGGAAAACGCCGTTGGCAGATTGAGGGTTGGTTTAAGACTGCAAAACATCGTTTTGGTCTGCATCGCTTTGGTCAAGGTACCCTACTGGGTGTGTATCGTTGGTTGGTACTCTCACTTATTTCTTATATTTTGGCACATTGGGCTTACTTATCGATCGCCACTACAGATTTACCTGATTGGGGAATCGCGGCACAAATTGCATTTCAAACCTTATTTCCACAATTACTTCTGTGTTGTTTTTTACTCGACCTCGAACGCATACGCCCGATTGCACTTAGTCATGGAATTGACATTCAAGTTTCCAGGTGCAAAATATGAGAATACCGACGACTCACGTTTGCCCTGCTAGGGGTGGCAACTCCCTCAGATTTGATTCAAGACAGGCGACGCACACCCTTTAATATTGGTAGAGCTATTGAATTGGCTGGCTTTGACTTACAATCAGCTAAACCGTTAGCTCAAGGTTTGGCAGTTAAAGCTACCAATCCCATAGCTATGTTGCAAGCAGTATTGCATTGGACAGGGGGACACCCGTTTTTGACACAAAAAGTTTGTAAGCTAATTCAAACTGCCGATTCTCCCATTCTAGAGGATGGCGTTGCACAATGGGTAGAGCAGTTAGTGCAAACAAAGATAATTTCTAACTGGGAGGGCTTTGATGAACCAGAACATTTGAAGACGATACGCGATCGCATTTTACGGAGTGGTGGACAGCGTACAGGTCGTCTACTAGGATTATATCAGCAAGTTTTGCAACCAGGGGCGATCGCCGCAGATGGTACCCTTGAACAAATGGAATTGCGGCTATCAGGATTGGTAGTCAGGCGTGAAGGGAAGTTAAAAGTTTACAACCGCATCTACGCAGAAGTTTTTAACCAGAGTTGGCTGGAAAAGGCACTGGCAGATTTGCGCCCTTATGCAGAAGCACTCACAGCTTGGGTAGATTCTGGTTATCAGGATGAATCTCGCCTGTTGCGGGGGCAGGCGTTGCAGAATGCCTTAGCATGGGCTACGGGTAAAAGCTTGGGCAATGTAGATTATGAGTTTTTAGCTGCCAGTCAAAAACTAGACAAAAGAGAAGTTGAAAATGCTTTAGCGGTAAAAGAAGAAGAAGGACGAATATTAGCTCAAGCAAATGAGACATTAACCAAGGCGCAACGAAAAGCCAAGCGGCAGATACGTCTTGGAGCTACTATTGGGGGTACAATACTGGCATTGTCCATAATAGTGGCAATAATTGCAGGGGTACTGGCTTCCCATGCAACAAAACTTGCATGGGAAGCACAAGAAGGCACTAAGCTGGAACAGGCAGGAGTTAGTGCTTTGCAGCAGTTTGAGTTCCAACAAATAGAAGCATTACTATCAGCTATGGATGCGGGACAAAGGTTAAAAGAACTGGTTAAAGACGGACGTTCTTTAGAAAAATATCCAGCCGTCAGTCCCATTTTTGCTTTACAAACAATTCTTGACAAGATTCCAGAGCGGATTCAACTGTCCGGGCATCAGGGTTATGTCTACAGTGCCAGTTTTAGCCCGGACGGACAGCGCATCCTCACCGCATCATGGGACAATACCGCACGGGTGTGGGATTTATCCGGCAAGCAAATCGCAGTCCTCTCCGGGGATCAGGGTGTTGTCAACAGTGCCAGTTTTAGCCCGGACGGACAGCGCATCCTCACCGCATCATGGGACAATACCGCACGGGTGTGGGATTTATCCGGCAAGCAAATCGCAGTCCTCTCCGGGCATCAGGCTCCTGTCAACAGTGCCAGTTTTAGCCCGGACGGACAGCGCATCGTCACCGCATCCTATGACAAAACCGCACGAGTGTGGCGCGTTGGAGGATTAGATGATCTGTTAACACGGGGTTGCGACTGGCTGAAAGATTACCTCGCCACCCATCCCGAAGAACGGGAAAAACTCAAGGTGTGTCAGAAAAAGTAGTGGAGGGTATGACCAAATAA
>CAZZVG010000616.1:0-4698 GCA_964657295.1 Iningainema sp.
TACTTTTTACTTTTTACTTTTTAACAAATCCATTTAAACTGAAGTTCCCCCTAAGTTTTCCGAAAATCTTAAATGACATAGGTACAAGGATTTTAGTCGCAAAGTCTAGATTATTTACACAGATCAGCTTGATCGGGGTAACTTTAGTCATTCATCGTTTTTTTCAGTCAGTGAGTCATATTTATGCTTGAGTGGTTGATTTTGCGATCGCACCCAATTGCAAACTTGGCGGATAATTGCCTTCCTCTTTGATCCGCTTAATGTCGGCATCAGCTATCCGCAGACTTAACTTTTGTGCGACTGCTTGCACAATGTCTCCCTTATCAATCACACCAGCGACAGTCCCAGCCGGAGAAAGAACTGTGATGTATCGTAACTCTTCGCGCTCCAGTTTGTTAATTACCTCAACGAGTGAAGTTGATTCAGTCACGGTGGGAATTTCTGTCAGCGGATGCACAATACTGTTTAAGGTTTGAGTTTCCCATTGACTTCGTTCTACTACACGTAAATCATCAATTAAAATTATACCTCGGTAACGCCCATCAGACTCGGCAAAATACACTTGTGGGGCGGTGCTTTCTAAAAGGTACATATCAGCAAAGAAACGCAAAGTCTTGTCAGCATCGACAACGCGAAAGTCTCGTGTCATGGCGTTGGCAGCAACTAACTGTAGCAAGGTTTCTTGTAAAGTTGTCACGCGCTCATAGTTAGTAGCGTTACGGATGCCAAACCACCCTAACAAGGCGATCCATATCCCAGTTACTAACTCACCTGTTAAATAATCGACTGCCAAACCCAAGGCGATCGCCGCATATCCCAAAATTTGTCCTGCTTTTGCTGCTAATTTTATAGCTTGAAATCTGTTACCCGTAGCTTTCCAAAGTGCTGCTTTTAACACTTGTCCTCCATCTAGAGGTAAGCCGGGAATCAAGTTAAATAGCGCTAATACTAAGTTAATTCTTGCCAAATCCCCGCTCATTATGCTGAGGGGACTAGTCTTATTTAGAACATTTGTCAAGAGTTGAAGGAGGAAAAATAATCCAATACTCACCAATGGACCGGCGATCGCTACCTGAAATGCTTTTCCCGGAGTTTTAGACTCTTCTTCTATCGCCGCAATGCCGCCAAAAAGAAATAAAGTAATTGAGTTAACTTTAATGCCCTGCGATCGCGCTACCAAACTGTGACCCAACTCGTGTAATAATACTGAACCAAAAAGCAGCAGTGCCATCACCACCCCGGCACTCCAGGCTAGGACACCTCCTAATGCTTGATAAGATAAGCCAAAGTTCAGGGTTGCCAGTCCTAAAATCACGAACCACAAAGGGTCTAAAAACAGTGGAATGCCAAATATTGAACCGATTCTCCAATTTGTTTGCACTACATTCTCCTCAAAAAGCGTAGAATTTCTCAGAACTCAAAACGGCTATTAACGTCTCGCAAGTTAGTTATATAGACGCGTGCTGGCAATACGGAAAAAATTATTAATAGACCATTATCCCCAACACCATATATTATGTTTACCCATATACATTGCTGCATCAACTGACCCTTATAGAGAAAGACCCCTATTTCTAGGATAAACAATTAATCTCTTTGGGGAAAAAGTAGGATGACCTTGAAAAACCTGTTAAGTCAGTTGGCGAGAATAAACACAACTTTACATATAATAATGGGTGGCGATGCCTTGACAACTGCGGTATCGCCACCATTGTCCTAGTAACATAGGCATTCGCCGCCCACAATCCATATCACAGTCTGAGTGAGAAAGAGAAATCTAGAGACCGTTGAGATTGTTTAATCCGAGAATAGTACCGATGCCGACGAGGTGACCAGTACTCATTGCTGCAAGGAATGTTCCAACACTAGGATTATTAAAAAGCTCTGCGAAAGGTAAAGGCATTTTCGGTCCAACATGGGGATAGCTAACTATCCGAGGAATAATCAAAACAGCTAACACACAAGCGACAATAATTATTGGGGTTCCCGACCAGTCCCATCCAGTACCAGTATTGGGAACAGTTTCTTGCACTGCTAATAACATTGATGAAATCATGATTGTTTTTCCTTTACCAAGAAATTGGTTTAAGTGGCATTATGCCATACTCATCCTCTATCTGATTTAGTCATAGAATCTTCCTTCTCTAGAGAGAGGTTCAGACGTTAAACATCTTTACCAATGTTAACAATCTAAGTTTTTCTTCCTGACTCGACTGTCTCCAATCTGTTAAGTTTTGTATCTGCGGAATTCCGCAGATAGATTTTCGCCGAAGTTTTTCTTCCTAACTCGACTGTCTCCAATTTGTTAAGTTTTGTATCTGCGGAATTCCGCAGATAGATTTTCGCAAACTACCGAATTTCAGAAGTTGATGTTATCAAGCAACAAGTAGGTCGTATAATTTGCCATTTTTCGTTAATAAAGCTTTTAAGCGTGTTTACATTTCGTAATATGGCAACCTGATTGCTAGAAATATTGACAGAAGTAAGCAAATCGCTCTAATCCTAGAGCGCCGGTCAACTAATATATCTTGACAAAAGATATATTATGTGAGTAAGGGCAAAACGCCCAATTGGGCTAAATTTTTAGGTCTAGTGTTTAGCGATCGCCTAAAAGTTCGATTAACATAAGATACATATCCTGCACTTTTTGTCAACTACTTGTATTTGACCGGCGCTCTAGCAGGTGTCACAACTTAGACGCCTTCGTGCGATCAATAAAACAAGGTTGCCCCAATTTTGTTTCGTGTAAGACCCCAACCCAATTTTACAGGGTTTAGACCCAGGGCAGAATTAAAGCGTGGAGAGTTCAAGAGTGGTGCATTGATGAGCAACTCTAACTATACCCATTGGAGTTGCTCATTCCCTATTCCCCTAGATACTACCGATATTCGTTAGTCCTAAAACGATCGCAACGCCGATAACATGACCGAAACACATTGCCGCGATAAATGCTGGAACACTGATGGGGAGGATAGGCACCCTAGGACCAACTAAGGGTTTCGCAATCTTGAAAGTCAGTAAAAGAATAACTAAACAGCTGAGGCTGATGATTATTCCCACAGTAGGACTCCATTCTGGTGTTGCGGGAACAGTGGCGGCGACTGCTAGTAAGATGGATGACATCAAGCTTTCTCCTAAATTTACGCAATTTTCAAATTATAGAGTGAAAATTGTTTCAATAATTTAGAATTTAAGTTAAGATTGATACAAATATCTCAAGGTTTCATGAGAGTCAAGATTTGCGGAATTACGCAACCAGAACAGGGGAAGGCGATCGCCTCGCTCGGTGCCACAGCATTAGGGTTTATTTGTGTTTCAGCCTCTCCTCGTTACGTTAAAGCAGAGCAAATTCGGGCAGTGGTAGAACAACTACCGGAGAAAATCGAGAAAATTGGCGTCTTTGCCAACAGTAGCATTGAGGAAATAGCTCAAATAGTTGATGACTCTGGATTAACTGGAGTTCAATTGCATGGAGACGAATCCCCAGAGTTTGCTCTACAATTGCGCCAATCTTTGCGTAACGTAGAAATTATTAAAGCTTTGAGAATCCGCAGCGTTGAGGATATTGACAAAGCCACAACTTATGATGTCTGCGTGGATACATTACTGCTTGATGCCTACCATCCTACTCAGCTAGGTGGTACAGGCAAAACTTTAGATTGGCATCTGGTACAGCAATTTAGCCCTAGTTGCCCTTGGTTATTAGCTGGGGGATTAACTCCTGATAATATTGTAGAAGCCCTGAGCCAAGTTCACCCGAATGGCATTGATTTATCCAGTGGTGTGGAAGTTAAACCAGGAGACAAGGATTTAGATAAAGTTGCTAAGTTGTTTGAGATGTTAGCAACTAGAACACCTCGTTAAGTTTTAGGATAGGTATTAGCCTAGTAGACGGCGGCAGGAGACAGGAGAGAAATTAAACTAAGTGCAACCCTACACTCGTCGGCGATACGGCTTTAGCCGAAGCCTGCGGGCATCACACTAAAGATGAAATTTTTCTTGAAGGCGTTGAGTAATTAATTCAATTTGTTGATCAGGGGTTAAGGTATCTAATTCATCAACACCGATGATCACTTGTTTAGGATGTTGCTGTTTACGATCTAAATAGGCATAAAAAGCTTCTTTATTGTCTTTATGTTCAAGAAGGTATTGTTTAAGTTCTTGATCACTCATGTTAGTATAATAAAGGGGGTTCATTACAACACTTCTCCTTCAGAGGTAATAACAATTTCAATATTTTCTTCATGTCCCGCTAAGATAAACAAGTTCTGGTTTCGTTCGTCTAGACGAATAATATGAATCGGTTGGAACATCACATTAGTTAATGTATAACTTAGCAGGTATAAGCGTTTGAGTTGTGCTAAGGTGGGTTCATTCATTTCATTATTATAGAACATTAAATTCGGTACTCGACGGGGTAAACTATTTTCTCCATATCTGTACCACCTAGGTTACACTTTAGAGTTTTCAAAGTTGTATAAATAAATTTAGGGGCTTGAAACCCTGTGGCAGAGAGCTTTTAAAAAATTTCTTACCTTCTGCCTTCTGCCCTCTGCCCTCTGCCTTTCTTCGGTCAGGAAAACAGAATCTTCCGGAATTAGAAAATGAAATGTTGTATTTAGCACAAGCGCAGTTATTAAGCGAAATAAAGAGTGCTGTCTTCCGGATGCAACGTCATGAATAATAATCCCCGCAAGC
>CAZZVG010000617.1:0-4697 GCA_964657295.1 Iningainema sp.
TAACGGGTTAACCAGTCGCCTAGGTCGGGCTAACCCTACTGTAGCACTGGCTCCTCCTTGCAACTTCTCTCCGCCTACAGCGCTGGCTCCTCAGGACTCAGCACTGATTATGCCGCCGACTTCTGTACCAACAGGAATTTCCAACGTGTCGCCAATCTTTTCGCCATCGTGGTATGCGGCAAGTAGGATTTCACAGGTTTTTCCCCATGAGATCGCCCCAGTTGCATCAAGGGCGATAGCGCCGAAATCCCGCTTGTGTTCCTCTGCTTCTGTAAATGAGCGTTGCATAGCCTCTTTGAGGGACATACCATCCGTGACACGTACGACAACACGTGCCGCAAAGCACTCATCTATAATATCTTCTCCAATACCAGTACAACTAACAGCGGCATCAGCAGTCGCATAATTTCCTGCTGGCATTGCAGAGTCACTGACGCGCCCAATCCGTTCAAACCCCTTACCTCCCGTGGAAGTACCTACACAGAGTCTACCATTTATGTCTAAAGCTACTACGCCAATCGTACCACGTCGAGCATTGTTGGTTTCTAGCATTTCCTCTTCTGCAACCACATTCGCCATTGCTCTTTTAAAATTATCCTGACGTTCTTGTATCCACTCTTGCAACCGCAAGTCAGTTAAACCGTTATAAGTGGGAATTTGTAACTCCCTTGCGAGTTCTACAGCACCAAAATCTGAGAGAACTCGATCCGAAGAGGTTTGCAAAAATTGTGCTAAGTTGATCGGATTTTTTACCCGCGAAACATTAATGACACCGCTAAAACTTTGGGACATGCCATCCATAAGAGACGCACTCATCCGAATTTGACCATCTGATTGCAGCACAGAACCAGTGCCAGCATTAAAGCGCGGTTCGTCTTCCAACATTTGACAGCCCCGCACGACTGCCAATGAGGCACTAGCACCCGAGAGTAGTAAAGAATACACTTCCTCCACCACTGGATAAAGTGCGCTACGCACCACCGTCGCTCCTCCTTTACTTTTAAGGGAACTACCACTCCCCCCATGAATAATTAATTTGGGTTTGATCTTTAAATCCATCTCTTCTTTGTACTTTTGGCGCATGTTTGTAAGAGGTTATTCAATTTGGCTCATTTTTAGCTTCAGAACGACGCCGTCGGCAACGTTCTGAGCAATATTTCACATCATCCCAACAATCTTCCCATTTCTTGCGCCAGATGAAGGGGCGTTGACATACCGGACAGATTTTTGTAGGCAAGTCAGATTTAGAACGAACACGTCCCATATTTATACCGTGCAGATTTCAGGAGCAAGAAAGTGAGAGTAGGACAATAATTATAACCACTAAGTTACAAAAGCATGACACTTTTATAGAATTTAATATGGGGTTTGTCCCCATTTAACCAAATAGTAAAATTGTGGAGCATTCAGAGCCTATATTAGGAAAACTCTATCTGTATAGCTTCAACTTACAATAAAGTTGATAATTTCCGGCAAATATTTAACAATCAGACAAGGAATATTCTAGCTAAATTGGATATCTATCAAATTTTAATTCGTCCCTTTTTGTTCTCGCTGGTAAAAACAGATCCCGAGTGGCTGCACCAGCAGACAATCAATAATTTAAGTTGGTTGGGAAAAACTTACCTACGCCCTCCTGCTTGCTGGATTGACAAAAGCCTACAGCAATCCTTGTGCCTCAGTAATGCACGTCTGGAACAAAATCTGTTTGGACTCCGCTTCCCTAACCCTATGGGTTTGGCAGCAGGGTTTGATAAAGATGGTGTTGCTGCGCCCATTTGGTCAAGCCTTGGTTTTGGCTTTGCAGAATTGGGCACTGTGACTTTTCATCCACAGTCGGGAAATCCGCCTCCCCGCTTGTTTCGCTTGCCCTTGGACAGAGCTGCCCTTAATCGTATGGGCTTTAATAATTGTGGTGCCCAGATCATGGCAACACGATTAGCACTTTTCCGGCACGATTTCACCTTGTCGATACCTATAGGTATAAATTTAGGTAAATCTAAGATGACACCGTTAGAAGAAGCCGCAAAAGATTATCTCGATAGTTTTCGCTTACTCAAAAATTGCGGAGACTATTTTGTGGTCAATGTGTCTTCCCCTAATACCCCTGGATTAAGATTGCTCCAAGATGCTGCCATGCTAGGTACTATCTTGGATGTCTTGCAGCAGGAAAATGATGCATACAAACCTCTTTTTGTCAAGATAGCACCGGATTTGGAATGGGAAGCGATCACGGACATTATTTCCCTTGCCAAAACCTACCGTTTGGCTGGGATTATTGCCACAAATACCACAATTCGCCGGGATGGACTGAAAACTCAGATAATTTCCCAAACAGGCAAATCTGTTCGGGAAGAAGCGGGTGGCGTAAGTGGTAAGCCCTTAAGTGATCGTTCCACTGAGGTTATTCGGTTTATTTGGCAGCAAACTCAAGGGCAAGTGCCAATCATCGGCGTTGGTGGCATTTTTACAGTGGAAGACGCCTGGGAAAAAATAACTGCTGGTGCAAGTCTAATCCAGGTTTATACAGGCTGGATTTATGAAGGTCCACTGATGGTACGCCGAATTCTTGCAGGTTTGCTTTCCAAGCTAGAACAAAACGGATTAAATTCCATCTCCGAAGCTGTGGGTTTAGAAGTAAAAAGTAGTATTCACTAACTTTTGCCTTCTTCTAAAGGGAAAAACTCCTTAATTTCTCGTGAGTATGTCCAAGCAATACCATCCGGATCGCGGTTGCGACTCCATTCGGGAAACTCCGGATCGTCTCGCCGTTTATAGACAGTACTGGAATAAACATTGAGTCGCTTAGCCAGTTCAGATTGAATCAGAGATCCAAATATTAACTGTTTTTCTAATGGTCGTTTGACTTCCTCCTGAGTTGGCGGTGGTGGTAATTGAGTTTCTAGTTCTTGCTGCTGCAAGGTGAGCGGTGGTGCTAGAAATGGGAAGGCCGTTTTGGCAACTGATTGAGAAATTAGTTCTTTGGGCGGCTCACTAATGTCAAGTATGCTGCCCAATGTACTAGATGTAATAAAGTAATACACATTGCTTTGGTCTTCCGAGTCTACAGCTTTGGCACCAAATTCCTTGGCTTTATGTTCTAGGAAACGCTTTGCCTTTTCCCCAGAAAAATTGCCCTTAAGTGCTAAGTCCATGGACGTAATTCTGCCTTGGTTTTCCTGAATCAATTTATGGAAAATCGGATTAACTTGCAGACTCCAGCGTTGCCATTGATAACGCTGCCAAATATTGAATGCTAGGACTAGCAGGATGGCCGCCAGCCACATTCTCCAGGTGGCAACTAGGAAAATAATCAAAAACGAGATGGGCAAAAGTAGAACGAGAAAACCTCTGCCATAACTTTCTATTGGTTTGTCACTCATGGCGGTGATTGCCAAGTGGTTTGTTGGAAAATAATATTATTATCTTGGCAAAAATTGGGACAATTGTTTGTATCATTTGTTTTTTTTGCCGGCAAAATTTTCGGCAAACTGACAAAAGTATTGTAGGTCTGCGATGCTCTCAACGCAACTCAAAAGAATTAAGGGCTGGGATATAATACAAGAAACTACAATTTATTTACACAAAAAAAGACAGGTACTCCACAGACTCAGCCTATTCCCGGACGGGAAGCAGAAATGATCCAGGGACGTTCTGGCGGTTGGATGTTAAATGCTGGGAGCAGAGTAAGAATTAACCGAGGATTTTGTCAAGATTGTCAGACAAGCGCTGCGAAAATCTCCAGCTTGTGGTCGAAGAAATCCTGTATCCCAGTGATGGACTTGCTATTAATAACAGTGAGCCGATCTGGAGCGTTAGTCTCGGTGAAGCATCATTCGCCAAAAAGGCATCTATAGTGAAATCTTCCCCAACGTCAGAATCCTCTGACAATTTCTTATTCTGACTCCTGACTCCTGACTCTTGTATTCTTCTTCATGATTTTGACGGTTGCTGAGTTTGAGCATAGGATTGTTGTAGTTCCTTAAAGCTAACAACCTTGACCGACAATCTCTGCGCAAAGTCTTGAGCATCTTTCTGAGTTAAGAATGCAGAAACTTCATTACCATTTTGAACATAAAAGGAATTCTCTGCCAGCAGCTTCAAGCCATTATTGCGATCGTGAACAAAGATTACGTATTCATTTTGTTTCCGTTCAGCCTTGAGCTTTTGTAACATTGCCATCATGTTTTTGAAGGAGGCAAAATTCATCACTTTCTCGTCATTTTTTAGCCAGAGTTGTGCAGCCATTTTCAGATCTTTAATCGGTTCCTTAGTTTGAGCATCTTCACCCCTAATCACAAAATCTTTTGAAGAAGCCACCTGCTCATAATTGAGACCAACTTCTTTCATCGCTTGCCGCAAATAGCTATCATCTGCCCACTTTGTCACATCTTCTGGATTGATACTTTTTTCTAACCGACCCATCTGCTGCAAGGTAACTACACTATTTTTTAAAGCATTAAAGTTAATTGGACGTATCGCTGGATTAATCTGTTGTACTCCCGAAGGACCAAGAAACATATAGACAACTTCTCGCTCCACACCACACCATTTCTCAATCTTCGTTGCCATTGCCTCTGGCTGCTCTCGGAACATCTTATTTGCTTCTAATAATGCTTTAAGATAAGCAACAACAACTTCCGGATTTTCTGACGCAAAATCTGAGCGGACTAACACCCCATGAAAGGTGGGAATTC
>CAZZVG010000618.1:0-4696 GCA_964657295.1 Iningainema sp.
CCGTTGTAGCAAGTGGCGTCCCCGATATGAATACCGGATGAGTGTCAATTCCTTTAATTCCTTGACACTCATCCTTCGGGGCTTCCAGACATCCCGATCTCTTTAGGTGATTTTATTGGCTATCCCAAACAACCCACTATCTTTGTATGCGAGCTGATAGATGGGGAATATGTAAAAACAATGTTTCGCAGGAATGACTTAATTAAATCACCCAGCTTCCCACAATTAAACCTGACTGCTCAACAAGTTTTTGATTCCGGTGTGTGAAATATAACCCTTGAGGATGATTCGGCGGTGCCAATGAATGCGCTAAGCTTTAAGATAAACAAAATGTTGAAAATCGTTTTTAGTTAAAGTTTGTGCGCAATTGCGCACAAAAGACTAGGAGCAAATGACAGCATTAGCTAAACCTACCTAGATGGTGGTTGGTATGGATAAACTGGTTCAATCGGTCTTACACAGTGACGAAAAAGCAGATCTGGGTCAGTTGCTAAGTGAGTTGAGTGCATCTGGTAAGAAATATTTCTTAGAAAATGAAATTCTGCTTGCTTTCATAGATTATTGTCAGAAATCCGAAAAGCCTGCGTACTTTTACCACTCTTCTTCTTTGGGTAGGCTGATTCATCAGACTCATGAAATTATTTTAGAAGAAGGTTACTGGTTTGTGGTGAGACCTTGGATTGCCAGTCAAGAAGTCTGGCGATTTGCGACAAGCCTAGATAGCTGTGAACTGATGACGCCGCAAGCATTACTTGATATGCGCGATCGCCTTGTCAACAGTTACCAAGAGCAAATTTTAGAGATAGACTTTAGTCCTTTTTACGAGAATACCCCAACTATCCGTGACCCGAGAAATATCGGTCAAGGATTAGGGGTAGTCAACCGTACTCTGTGCGAAAAACTGTTTACCGACTCAGAGTATTGGTTGGAAGCATTACTATCGGTTTGGCAAAAGCACCAACACAATGATATTTCCCTACTGCTCAACGATCGCATCCACTCAAGTCAGCAGCTGACTCAACACCTCAAGCAAGCGATCAGTTTTGTCAGTCAACTACCACCTGAATCATCTTACGAACAATTTCACTCTCAACTCCAAGAACTAGGCTTTGAACCAGGCTGGGGAAACACCGCTTCTAGAGTCCGTGAAACCCTAGAACTCTTCAACAGATTAATAGATACTCCCGAACCAGCCATTCTAGAAGCCTTTGTTTCCCGCCTCCCGGTGATTTTTCGTGCGGTTCTGATTTCCATACACGGTTGGGTAGGGCAAGAAGATGTTTTGGGAAGAACGGAAACAAGCAGTCAACTTGTTTACGTCCTCGATCAAGCGCGTTATTTGGAAAACAAGCTCCAAGAGGATATTAGACTTGCGGGACTTGATTTTTTGGGCATCCAACCTCAAGTTGTTATTCTCACCCGTCTGATTCCGAACTGTGAAGGAACAAACTGCAACCTCCGCCTCGAAAAAATTGAGAGGACTCAAAACGGTTGGATTTTGCGCGTTCCTTTCCAAGACTCAGATTCTCAGGCCCAAAACTGGATTTCTAAATCTGAGATTTGGCGTTACTTAGAAAAGTTTGCCCTTGATGCTGAAAAGGAATTGCAACAACTGGGAGGACGTCCTAATTTAATTATTGGCAATTACACAGATGGAAATTTAGTTGCCTTTCTCCTCGCCCGCCGCTTGAAAGTGACTCACTGCAATATTGCCCATTCCCTAGAAAAGCCAAAATACTTGTTCAGCAATTTATATTGGCAAGAATTAGAAGCAAAATACCACTTTTCAGTGCAATTCACCGCCGATATCATCAACATCAATGCAGCGGACTTTATCATTACATCTTCCTACCAAGAAATTGTCGGCACACCCGAAACGGTAGGACAGTACGAGTCTTACAAGCATTTTACCATGCCTCATCTGTATCATGTGGTTGATGGCATTGATTTGTTTAATCCGAAATTCAACGTGGTGCCGCCTGGGGTGGATGAAAATGTTTTCTTTCCCTATACTCAAACAAAAGACCGCAAAGAAAGCGATCGCATCCAAATTCATAACTTACTCTTTACAGAAGTTGCACCGCACATCCTCGGTGATCTAGAGAACCCCAACAAGCGGCCACTCTTTGCGATCGCCTCTGTCAACTCGATCAAAAATCTTTCCGGTTTGGCTGAATGCTTTGGCAAAAGTCAGGAATTGCAAGAACGTTGCAACCTGATCATCTTCACCAGCAAAATTCATCCAGAGCAAGCTGCCAATGAAGAAGAAGCAAGAGAAATCGCCAAGCTTCGCGAAATGATTGACAAATTTCATCTCCATGGTCACATCCGTTGGGTGGCAATGCGTCTCAACCGCAGTGAAATTGCCGAAACCTACCGAGTTATTGCTGATCGCCAAGGAATTTTTGTCCACTTTGCCCGATTTGCACCTTTTGGATTAACGGTTCTTGAGGCGATGAGCTCTGGGTTGCCAACTTTCGTGACTCAATTTGGCGGTTCTTCGGAAATTGTTCAAGATCGAGAAAATGGGTTTCACATCAACCCCATAGACTTGGAAGGAACAGCCCGGAAAATTTTAGACTTTATCAATCAATGCGATACTCATCCTCAATACTGGCAGGAAATATCCGAACGTGCCATTAAGCGCATTCGCGAACAATACAACTGGCGTTCACACACAAATCAACTGCTGTCGCTAGCTAAAGTCTATAGTTTTTGGAACTATGTTTATCGCAACAATCGCGAAGCTCTGTTACGTTACATAGAAGCCTTGTATTATTTAATATATAAACCCAGAGCAGAACAAATTCACCGAACCACACCTAGGAAGACAATAGAGAGTGGTTCTTCTTGGAATGGGGAGTAGGAGTGATAAATAATAATTATTCTCCCCCCACTGCCTGCTAGAATTCCCCCCACTCCCTACTCCCTCACCAATGAATACCACAGGTCGTTTACAAGATTTTATTTATACAGACTGGAGCTTGAACGAAACTCGGTTTAATGCTGACCAGTTGCACTCTAGAGAAACTGTATTCACAATTGGCAATGGTTATTTGGGAACCCGAGGAGCTTTCGAGGAAGGGTATCCCCGTGCATCACCTGCTACATTGGCTCACGGTGTTTATGACGATGTGCCAGTTGTCTACACAGAACTAGTGAACTGCCCAGACTGGCTGCCATTGGTTGTGATTGTGGATGGCGATCGCTTCCGCTTGGATCGAGGAGATATATTAAATTATCAGCGTCAACTTGATTTGCGTCGTGGTATACTCAGTCGGAGGATACGATGGCGCAGCCCTGGTGGCAAAATTATCGACATCCACCTCGAACGTTTTGCCAGTCTTGCAGATAGACATGTACTGGGAGTTCGCTGCCAATTAACGCCAGTTGATTGTGATGGTGCCAGCGTAGAGATTCAAGGCAGTATTAATGGCTACCCAGAGAATCAGGGTTTCAACCATTGGGAATTGTTAGATCAAGGGAAAACAAACCAAGGTGTATGGTTGCAAGTGCGGACTCGGAGTTCCCGTATAGAACTAGGAATGGCTGCTGGAATGAGAATAACAGGAACTGCGGCAACGTTTCAAGTTGCTAGTGCTCCAGGTTATCCGACTTTAACCACAACATTTCCAGCATCTTCGGGAAAAACCATAACGGTAGAAAAATTCATTACAGTTTTTACATCAAGAGAGGAAAAAGAACCAGTTACAGCCGCGATCGCCAAACTGACACAAATGCCTTCCTACTCAAGTTTAATCGCAGCCCATGAACAGGCTTGGGAGGAAGTTTGGGACAAAAGCGATATCCTGATTGAAGGAGATACGAAGGCTCAACTTGCCGTGCGCTACAATATCTTTCAACTCTTAAGCGCTTCACCGCATGATGACAAAGTGAGTATCCCAGCGAAAACACTCTCTGGATTTGGTTATCGCGGTCATGTTTTTTGGGATACAGAAATTTTTATCCTTCCCTTCTTCACTTACACCCAGCCAGAAACTGCCCGGAAATTACTAACCTACCGCTATCGTACCATAAATGGGGCACAACGGAAAGCCGCCTATGACGGGTATAAAGGAGCAATGTATGCTTGGGAAAGTGCGGACACGGGTGATGAAGTGACACCTCGGTGGTCGCTGCCTAACGATCCCTACGGTGAAGATATCCGGATCTGGTGCCGCGATCGCGAAATTCACATCAGTTCTGATATCGTCTACGCCATTTGGCACTACTGGCAAGCCACAGGCGATTCGGAGTGGATGCAACTCTACGGTGCAGAGATTATCTTAGACACTGCTGTTTTCTGGATGAGTCGCGTTGAGTGGAACACTAAGCAAGAACGGTACGAGATTCGCGAAGTTATTGGCGCGGATGAATACCACGAAAATGTTGATAATAATGCCTTCACTAATAGGATGGTGCAATGGCATTTATCCAAGGCGATGACTGTTTATGACTGGCTAAATAATAACTTCCCACAGCGTGCTACTGAATTACAACAGAAACTTAATTTAACTTCAGAACGGCGATCGCGTTGGCAAGACATTGCGACAAATATCTGGATTCCCTACGACAAGTCTACTGGACTTATCGAGCAGTTCGAGGGATTTTTTAAATTAGAAGACATCAATCTAGAGGACTATGAACCCCGTACCAAGTCGATGCAAGCTATTCTAGGGATAGAACAAAACAACAA
>CAZZVG010000619.1:0-4692 GCA_964657295.1 Iningainema sp.
TCCCCCCCTTTTTAAGGGGGGCTAGGGGGGATCAACGCCTTAACTGAACGGTATTGATTTATGCCCACATTTTAGTGATTACTAATGCCTTCATTTCTGCATTCACCAGAGGTTGATGATAGTTTTGATTGATATCCGGCACAGGTTTCCCATCTAGGAGAACTTTGTAGATTTTTGCCTGACAGTTACTTGGTAAATTGTCAATAATTCTTGTTTTTAACGCAGCCGGACTATAAGTGCGAGCAAAACCTTCATAAGGACCCCATCCGGCAAAGCTGGCAGTGCTGTCAAAAATTGTCAGCGCTTTTTCAGGATCGTACTTATGAATTTGTTTATTATTCCAAATTTCGGCGTACTCGTTAGCAATAAATAGCGGCGTAATTACAAGTTTCCTGCCCACTCGCAGTAGACGTACTGCCTCTTGAATGAATTTGATATCTAAATCATCTCGAAAATGCTCAAAAGAGTGATGACAGCTAATCCCATCTAGAGATTCATCTGGGAGAGGGATTGCGTCGATAGAACCGCCAATATATATAACTCCATCTGCACTTTTTCCGTCTAATAAAGAGTCCTGACAGTAAGCAGTAAATTTGAAGTCAGAAACCGCCATTAAAGCTTTGATATATTCCGCTTTTTCCCCACCTGCGGCATCTAATATTTTATCACCTGCTTTCAAATCTAACAGAGTCATTGTCGTCAGGTATTCAAGAGGCTTGGAACAAGGATAAGCAAGCTGATTATAATTGTTAAGTACGGGGGAATTTATAAAATTACTGTAATCATTTGTTGACAACTCCAAATTGCTTATTTCTATCGTAATTTCTCCAATCTCAGACTCATTGATAGGGCGCAAAATCCGATTTATCTTAAAATTATTCAGACGGTATGCTGTCAGAAATTTCCACTTATATGTGGTTATAAATCGAGATAATCGATTGAAAATTAATTTATCACTCACCATCTTTTTTACACACCTTTAAATTCAACTATTGAAATGTAATGACAAGACTGCTTGCATTCATTTTTTTTCTTAGTGTTCTTCTTTGCACGGCAGTTCGGATCGCCGGCTTCCGGCGATCTGCCTGCCTCGTCGTTGCGTGAGACAAAAAATTATTAATGCCAGAGGTCTACAGACATCGATATCAGAAATGACAGAATACTAGTACGCACCTTCTTTATTCAAAACCACCATAAGTGTTTTAAATAAAATCTCCAAATCTAACCAAAGAGACCAATTTTCAATGTATCTCATATCAAGGTTTATGACTTGTTCAAAATCTAAAACATCAGAGCGACCCGAAACTTGCCAAAGACCAGTAATACCAGGTAAAACCTCTTGTCGAATAAAATGGCGTTCAGCAAACTTATCAATATCTCTAGTAGGTAAAGGACGAGGACCAATTAGACTCATTTCTCCATATAGAACATTAAAAAGTTGGGGTAATTCGTCCAAACTATAGCGGCGAAGAAATTTACCTACACGAGTAATGCGAGGATCGTCTTTAATTTTAAACAGGACACCATCTTTAGTTTCATTCAAAGCTTCTAGTTCTTTTTGCAGTTGTTCTGCATTGCTCTTCATAGTACGGAATTTCCAGACTTTAAATGGTTCCCCACGTAAACCTATACGGGTTTGTCGGTAAAACACTGGACCCGGAGAGTCTAATTTAATGGCTAGAGCAATCACTATATAGATAGGAAACGACAACATTAGAAATAAAGTTGTAAAACAAAAATCAAAACTCCGCTTGATCCAAAAACCTCCACCAGGAAGTGTTGGACAATAAAAACTCAGGCAAGGTATTCCACCTATATTAGTAAATTCTACATCTCTGTAAATTGGTTTAAATTCCGTCTGTAAAAGATGCACAGTTATCCCAGATGCTTGAAATAGCCAGCAGACAAACATTCTATTTTTTATAGCACCCCAAGAAACAAAAACTTCTGTTACACCTAATTCATTAAGCTTTTCAAAAGTTGCCTGTCGATGATATCTATCTAATGATTTAGCATCATCACTACCACAGATAAGGTAGCGTTTTTCTTTTTTTATAAAGTTTGTAATTTTTTCCTTTTCTTCTGAGTCGTAAATAATGAAAGCTGGATAACAACCTAACATTTGTTTCTGACGCAGAAATTCAAGAGTAACGTTGACTGCCAATCTACCAATACATATAAAACATGTACTTAATAATAAAGAAATTATTAACTCCGAGCGTGTCGCATCCACGATTGGCTGATAGAAAAAGCCAAAAATAATTATTAATCCATGAGCAAAAATGAGCGTCTTTATAATGTTGAAATAGTCAAAGCGCTTTTTACCTGCTTGATAAGTACCTTGAAGAGCTAGCGATCCTATTTGAATAGCAGTAGCTATTAACATCGAGAAAGAATCGCTTGGCATATACCCAGGGAAATGCACAGACGAGGCATGATATTCAGATAAAAACCAAGCAAGGAATAGAAGAACATAGTCTAATAAGACCAGTATTGTTAATCGCATCCACCACGATCCCTTTCGCAATCTGGCAAATACAGGAGCACGTAAATCTAGAGGAGATCCACTAAATTGATGAGTTGCAATACTTGGATTATTTATCATCGGTTTATTTGCACCTTGAATTTGATTTATAGAAAACTATTGAGGTGGGATAATTCAGCACCTCACGGTAGATATTCCCGACAAGAATCTTGCAAGTAGGTTATCTCTGTGCAAAACTCCCAGTCTCGTCTACTTTCCGAATAGATTTCTCATTCATGTCAAGAAATGATTGAAATTCAGGAAGTAGATTTCTCAAGGATGTTAAAGGCTATTTCAAAAAATTATTTGAATGTTCTGAGCTATGTTCCTACCTTATTGATGAAGTGGGTAATAGATTGATTACATTATCAACTTGTTTAATACTCAAACGTAAACCGTAAAAATACGCAAACAAACAATCTTCACAAATATAGTGATGTTAATATGTGCCTCGCGAATTTATTGGCGCTTGCATATGCAACAGAACATCCCAAATTGAAAGTTTTGGTAAAGGAGATTTTAAGAGATTGGAAGGCGGCAGTTGCTAGGAGCATCTCGATGAGTGCAAATATGGCGTTGCTGATTCCATGTATGAAAATGATTTTACGTGCGGATCAACATCATTGTAGAGACGTAGCACTGCTACGTCTCTACATGCGGATTCATACCTCAATTCAGCAGCAAATATAGGCATTATAAGTTTTGGCTACTAGATAGGAACAGCATTTATTGGGAGTATAAATACTTAATATTCCCAGAAATACCTGATATTTCTACTTTCAGCAATACCCGACAAAATTAGTCGGGTATGATTGACTAGTATTTTTCCTCGTGATAGTATTTCAGGCGACAGTAAAGAGAGATTCAGGGAAAGCTAGTTTATGACTCAGGCGACAACCACCCACACCCAAGCAACCACTGCCACCTTTACAGCCTTAAAGTGTAAGGAATGTGGTACTGAATATGAACTGAAAGCAACTCACGTTTGTGAGTTATGCTTTGGACCGTTGGAAGTCAAGTATGACTACAGCGCCCTAAGTCGCACCGTTACTCGTGAAACTATTCAAGCGGGACCGAATTCGATTTGGCGCTACCGTCCGTTTTTACCAGTCGCCACTGACAATGTTATAGATGTGGGAACTGGTATGACTCCCTTGGTTCGTTCTCACCGCTTGGCACGTCGCCTCGGTTTAAACAAGCTGTACATTAAGAATGATGCTGTCAACATGCCCACCCTGAGCTTCAAGGATCGGGTGGTGTCAGTCGCCCTCTCGCGGGCGCGGGAGTTAGGTTTTTCAACTGTTTCCTGTGCCAGCACTGGTAACTTGGCAAATTCCACTGCGGCTATTGCGGCATACGCCGGTTTAGAGTGCTATGTGTTCATCCCCGCCGACCTGGAAGCAGGTAAAGTTCTCGGTAGCTTGATCTACAGTCCTACCCTCATGGCTGTGAAGGGTAACTACGATCAAGTCAACCGCCTCTGTTGTGAAGTCGCTAATACACACGGCTGGGGTTTTGTCAATATCAATTTGCGTCCCTATTACTCTGAAGGTTCCAAGACCCTAGCATTTGAAGTGGCAGAACAACTCGGTTGGCAACTACCCGACCATATCGTCGCACCTCTGGCATCAGGTTCGCTGTTTACAAAAATCTACAAAGGCTTCAACGAATTCGTGGAAGTCGGTCTAGTGTCCGGCAAAAATGTCCGGTTCAGCGGCGCCCAAGCTGAAGGTTGTTCACCCATCGCCGAAGCCTACAAACAAGGACGCGATTTTATCAAGCCAGTGAAGCCGAATACTATTGCCAAGTCGCTGGCGATCGGTAACCCAGCCGATGGTGTCTACGCTATGGAAATAGCCAAGAAAACTAACGGCAATATAGAATCAGTAACTGACATTGAAATTATTGAAGGCATCAAGCTGCTAGCAGAAACTGAAGGCATCTTTACTGAAACAGCAGGTGGTACAACCGTTGCTGTGCTGAAAAAATTGGTAGAAGCTGGCAAGATTGACCCAGATGAAACCACTGTCGTATACATCACCGGCAACGGTTTGAAAACCCAAGAAGCCGTACAAGGCTATATCGGTGAACCTTTGACAATCGAGGCAAAACTCGATAGCTTTGAACGAGCGCTAGAACGTTCCCAGACACTTGATCGTCTAGAATGG
>CAZZVG010000620.1:0-4691 GCA_964657295.1 Iningainema sp.
CAACTACGAGCCTTTTATTTGTTCTTTTCCCCATCTCCTGTCTCCTTTTTGACCGAATAATTTATTTCCATTTGTTCAGCAGCTTTGTAACTTTTTTCCTTCCCACTTCCATAAATAACCTGCAAATTTGTTTTCGGCTCATCTTCTCTAATTTCTCCACGTCTCCTTGCTGAGGTTCTCTCCTCACTTGTATCTTCCGCTACAACTTCATATAAAATTGCCTGCTTATTCTGCGTATTTCCCTTCCGCAAAACTCGGCCTAAACGTTGGATATACTCCCTTGCCGAACCAGTGCCGGATAAAATAATCGCAATGGAGGCGGCAGGCACATCGACACCTTCATTCAACACATGCGAAGCTACCAGAGATTTATACTCTCCAGAGCGAAATTTTGTGAGGATTTCGTGACGTTCTTTAACTGGAGTTTGATGCGTGATTGCGGGAATGAGAAACTCTTGAGAAATGCAGTAAACCGTAGCATTATCAGCAGTGAAAATCAAAATTCGTTCTGGATAATGTTCTGCAAGTAAATTGGCAAGAATTCGCAACTTGCCATCAGTTCCTAAAGCAATTTCTTTAGCTTGGCGGTGGGCTAACATAGCTCTACGCCCAGTTTGCGATCGCGCACTCATTTGCACAAACCTTTGCCAACCTTGAAGACTCCCCAAAGAAATCTTTGATTCCCGTAAAAAATCATTGCGAACTTGAATGAGTTGATTGTATTTTTCTCGTTCTTGTTGCGAAAGTTTTACCTTAATTTGAACAATTTTATGTTCGGCTAAAGCGTTTCCTGCGAGATCTTCAGCCCTTTTGCGGTAGACTTCTTTTCCAATCAAGATATTTAGCTCCGCATGTCTCCCATCGGTGCGTTCGGGGGTAGCGGAAAGTCCCAGACGATAAGGTGCGATCGCGAACTCAGCAATGACTCGATTAAAATCTGTTGGTAAATGATGACATTCATCAAAAATTAACAACGCATACTGACTTCCTAGCGTTTCTATATGAATTGCAGCACTATCATAAGTTGCAACGAGGATAGGTGTTTTATCTCGGGAACCACCACCTAGTAACCCCACCTCAGTATCAGGAAACGCTGCCTTTAAGTGTGCATACCACTGGTGCATTAAATCAAGTGTCGGCACGACAATAAGCGTAGTTCGTGGCGTTGCTTGCATTGCCATTTGTGCTAGATAAGTTTTTCCAGCTGCTGTCGGCAGTACCACTACACCTTGCCTTCCCGCGAGTTTCCAAGCTGCTAACGCTTCACTTTGGTGGAGGTAAGGTTCCATTTCCAGACTGGGAAGCAATTCTAATGAATAAAAAGCCTTTGCTTCGTCATTAAAAGGAGTCTTTTCTGCTTGCAGTGCTTCTACCAAAGCACGGTACTGAATCGCAGGAATGCGGAATTTTTCTACTCTATCATCCCATGTCGTGAAATCCATCCAAGCTCTGCCACGTGGTGGTGGATGCAGAATTAACGTGCCGCGATCATAAGTTAATGTCGGTGTGCGAGCCATCTAGACTAAGGGGTAAAAATTGCTCTTGTTTTTGTAGTCATACTTATACTCATCTTACAGAAATCTACGCTTCATACTCCGCACTTTTAACTATAACCGATAGAAGTCCCATGCTGTAATGCGCTGGGATGGGCGACGAGATCCCCGACTTCGTAAAAGTTGTCGGGGATCTATTATTGCAACTTAGTCTCAACTGAAGAATCGGCGATCGCCAGTGGTATTAAAGGAACAACCCAACACATATACTGATTGAATAAAACAGAATTAAAATCTATGAAAACTACCATTACTAATAGAGAAGCCATCTGCATACCGATTTGACGCTGGCCGCTAATAAAATACACTAAAGCCATTAGAAGTAGCATTGGTAATTTTGCCTTGATGCCAACAAATTGAGGTAAAAGAGGTGTAAGATATGCATCAATTGATAATGCACTAAAATCGCTCGCTGGGTACCTAGTTGCAGAAAAAAGTACTGACTTTACTAAACTCTCAGCACTCCAAAAAATGAAGGGGAGTGATGTTAGTAATGGAATACTTAAGATTATACACGCAGCAATTAATAATTCTTTTGTTGCGTGTTTGCGTCGTGGTGATTGCCAAATCCAAATCAAGTATAGTGGAATTAGAAAAACGCCTATCTGCTTGATTGCCAAAGAAATGCTGAAAAAAATCAGAGATAGCCGTTCTTTTTTACGTAGGAGCAAAAGCGAAACTACTAAGAAAAATATTGGGATAAAATCTATGTCACCAACTAACGTCACATAAAAGTTCCATCTATTAAATAGCCAGAATATAGATGAAAATATGGCTAAACTAATTAATCTATTTTGGTAAAAAATATGAAAAAGTGTAAAAGTAATTCCGATTTTAAATAATAAGAATATACATCTCCAAAAATTAATCCACTCCAGATAATTGCTTAAACCAAATAATTGTGTCAAATAAGACATTATATAGAAAAGCGGAAAATACGTAGCGTATTTCTGGTTATCCCTCATATTGCTCAGTAAAATCCTGGCATAGGGATTTTCTCCAGAGAGAATTCGCTTTCCTTCTATCCATAGATAATATATATCTTCTTCTTTTCCTAATTGATCTGTTTTGTAATCCCAAAAGATAGGAAGTACATGAACTATGATCCCTAAGAAGATAATAAATAAGCAGATCGGGGGCACTTGTTTCTGTTGCCACGATTCCAAAATTTTGAATATCTTCATATTAAATTTTACAAAAATCATGCTCGAAATCTTCATTAGAAATCAAGATAAATGAATTATGCGCTCCTCCTAAAAAAATGCCTCCGACTCCAACACAATGTCTGTCTTGTCTTCGTCCCTGATTATGGAAAATTTTTTTACAAGTACTTTCAGTTTTCCTAATCATGAGATTTTAGACGTTTGTTGAATTTAAGTAAGGTTAATCATACGAATTAGTGTCAAGCAGCAATAGGTGTAAAAAGTCATGAGTATATTCATGACTTAAGTCACATTTTTGACAATGAAAAACTGAACTAATGTCACTAGTGTGTAGCAGATGCAATTTGTCAATATGATTCAGATAGAAGTATGATTCAAGCCCAGTATGGGTTTTGTGTATGAGTTCTAATAAAAAAAGAATAAACGAAATGAGAAAGTTGACATCTGACTAAGTAGCAGCACTTCGATCTGAATGTTGAGTCATTTCCTTTCGTCTTAACCTTCTTTTATCACTCTGTACCGATAAAAATCGAGGCTAAATGATGAAACTCAGATTTGGTGAGGAGATGAGCAGCAGCAGAACTAATCGTAACGTGAAGAAATTTCTCAACAGATCCTTGATCTGGGCAAAGATTTCAGTTTTGACATCGAGCGAACGTGATAAAATAGGGTGAATTCTCATGCTTAAATTCTCAAAATGCTGCTCACTGCGCCGAGTGACGTTCGGCGGTAGAGTGTTCGTTACGACTGCTAGTTTATCTCTACTGAGCTTTCTTGGATGTAGCTTAACCTGTGCTAAGTTACACGATAGTCCAAAAGCCTTAGTCGATCAAATCTGGCAAATCGTTAACCACGATTATGTAGATGCGACATTCAATCACGTAGACTGGCAAGCAACCAGACAAAGCTTGTTGAACACCGAATACACTTCCCGAGAACAAACTTACACTGCCATTCGGGCAGCTTTGAAACAGCTAGGAGATCCCTACACCCGTTTTCTCGATCCCAGTCAATATCAAGCTTTGACAGACGAAACCTCTGGAGAAACATCTGGGGTGGGAATTGCGATCGAAATGAACGAGAATAAAGGGCGACTGACGATTGTCAAAGTGCTTGAGAAATCCCCCGCATTCAAGGCAGGCATTCAGACTGGGGATGAGATTCTGGCTATTAATGGGAAGTCTACCCAAGGCATAAAAGTAGAAGATGCCTCGACACTAATGCACGGGAAGCCAGGTACACCGATTACCCTGAAGATTGAAAGAGCTATGCATAGTAGCTTTGATGTGAAGCTAACCCGTGCGAATTTAGAATTGCCAACAGTTAGCTACACTGTCAAGCCATCCGATGGAAAGCGCATCGGCTATATCCGCTTAGCTGAGTTCAGTGCTACCTCTCCTAATGAAATGCATCGGGCAATCCTAGCACTTAAAGCCCAACATGTCAATGGGTATATGTTGGATTTACGCGGCGATCCTGGTGGTTTGGTAGATTCAAGTGTAGCAATTGCGCGGATGTGGTTGGATAATGGTGTGATTGTCCGAGAGGTAGATCGCATCGGGAAAGTTGAGGAATTTAAAGCTGAACGTACCGCACTAACTAAGCAACCCTTAGTGGTGCTGGTAGATGGCGACTCGGCGAGTGCCAGTGAGATTCTCACTGCTGCTCTCAAAGATAACAAAAGAGCCGTGGTTGTTGGTAGTCAAACCTTTGGCAAAGCCTTAGTGCAAGAAGTCGTTCCGCTCTCAGATGGTTGTGGGTTGGCAGTCACAATAGAACATTACTTTACGCCGAAAGGCACTGATATTGGTCACAAAGGGATTACGCCTGATGTCAAAATAGACTTAACACAGCCCCAGCAACAGCAGTTAGAAGCTAATCCGGCTTTGTTTGCCAGTCAATCTGATCCACAATACACGCACGCGATCGCTGTTTTGGGGTTTAATCAAAAATAAGTAGGGGCGAACGGCTGTTC
>CAZZVG010000621.1:0-4681 GCA_964657295.1 Iningainema sp.
AATGGAGGTGTGAAAGGAATGGCTAGACAGCTTGGTATAGAAGAAATAGAAGTTAGTAGAAGTTGTCTTAAATTTCAAGAACTCTACAAAATCAATGGCTTCCTGTTGCTTGTCTGGGGGAAGCGATCGCCATTTCTCCAAAAGCAATTGTTCCGGACTCATAAGCGCTCCTGCTGTCGATCCATAGCAATGATCGCATTTTTAAACTGAATAGAGTACGTTTGTTAGGAATCGCCATCGGGTGCGATACGGCTTAAGCCGTTGCAACGCATCGCATGTCGTTTTACAGGCATTGCCATAAATCCTACTTCATGAGTGTTTCACAACGCCAGATCACTGCGATAGATACTAAAGTCTGCATTGCATTAATAATTTTTAAAACAATGCGTGACTGATGCAACATATTCGAGTATAATAGCGGCGCTCTGAAGAAATTAACAACAAAAGCGTGTTTCCCTTGATTCTCCTCAGATTTTTGTGTCTAGTTACAGCACTCACAGCAATTCTGCTCACAGTTTCCCCCTCTATAGCAGAAGCGGCGATCGCATATAGTGGAGTAGCTGCTGGTGATGCTACAGATACCAATGCAATTCTCTGGACGCGGACTGTTGATTCCACGACCAAGCAAGGTGCTGTTAGTAACTTAAATGCTCAAATTTCCACTGATGTAAAATTCAACCATATTTTGTCTTCTTCAAAGGGGACAACCAACTCTAGCCGTGACTACACCTTAAAACTTGATGTCACAGGGTTAAAAAGTGGTACACGTTATTACTATCGCTTTTTAGCAGCAGATGGACAGATAAGTCCAGTGGGCACCTTCAAAACAGCACCTGCAAAAACCGAAAAAGTTGCTGTCAAGTTTGGTTTCAGTGGGGATGCTGACAGTCAGTGGCGTCCGTACCCTTCAACTAAGGAGTTTAACAAGCTCAATTTAGACTACTTTGTTTTTCTAGGCGATACAATTTACGAAACGAAAAGCACGATCTCAGAAGCTTGTGCTGACGCCTTCGTTAACCCCACCCAAGCCTTGGCAGACTATTATCGCAAGTACCGAGAGCAGTTAGAACCTGTGAAAGCCGGAGGTTTTCCAAGTTTGCAAAAGCTATTTGCGACTAGTGGCAACTATACCCTCCTGGACAACCACGAACTCGGCAATAAGCAATTTATTAACGGTGGCGCACCAGCAGGAACACCTGCAGGCAAGGGTGTTGATGCCAGTAATCCGGCGAATGATGTCAATACGACAAATACATTTATCAATAAAACAGATGGTTTTAAAGCTTTAGTCAAAGCTTACAACGACTACCAGCCAATTAGAGAAAAAATTATTTCTGCTACAGATGACCCCCGTACAGATAGTACACAACAGCTATATTTTGCTCAACAGTGGGGAGCAAATAGCATTTTTATCAACTTAGATGATCGCTCTTACCGTGACATCCGCATAAAGACAGCAGCCGGTGCTGATGATACAGGTGTGCGTGCAGATAATCCCCAACGCACGATGCTTGGGAAAACTCAACTTAACTGGTTCAAACAAACACTTCTGAATGCTCAACAGAGTAAAATACCCTGGAAAATTATTGCGATTTCCTCACCAATTGATGAAGTCGGAGAAGATGGAGGCAAATCTTGGGTTGGAGGCTATCGGGCTGAACGTAATGAAATACTCAAGTTCATTGCTGAAAATAAAATTGACAACGTAGTTTTTCTCTCCACCGATGACCACCAGAACCGCGTTAATGAACTAAATTATGTAACAGACCTCAAAAATCCCGCCAAACGTACCCTTGTTCCTAGTACTTTCACCATCGTTGCCGGTCCCATCGGTGCCAGTGGGCCTGATAAAATTCCTGTACACACCTTTGACACCATTCAATATTTGACAAATAGTATTGTTGCTGCACAGAAAACAAAGAATATTGACCCACTGGGTCTAGATCCGAAGTATCCTGGACTCCAGAAGGTATTCCGTGAAGGTGATCCCCAAGCAGATAGCCTACGCCAACCTGTAGATTTTTACACCCCCGATACCTTCAACTACGTCACCCTTGATATCAGTGCCAACGGGAAAACTTTATCTGTCAGTACTTACGGTATTAACTCTTACGCAGCCAATACCTTCCCAGAACCAGATAAAGTTGGTTCTATCCGACGTATTTTAGGCTTCCAAATTGCTAGAACTCCATCCAAGCAAGCAAACAGTCCTAAGTCAAGTTCAACCCTTGGGTTCTTAATCTTTGGTGCGTCTGCTGTTATCACTATGGGTTTTCCTAAAGTTAGGAGAAGTTGGCTTACGAAAAAGAGCCGAGCTCAATCTCAAAAGAATAATTATGAATCTAGCTAAGTAAGTGAGCGAAAATAAATCTAACTATGTTAAGAAAAGTAAATAAGGTTGAAACCATGACCAATGACCAATGACAACGGACACTCGTACTGCCCTAACTAGTTACCTTTATTTATACCGACTTACTTAAATTGATAATATTGTGTCTGGAATCTTATTTTCTACATTTGTAGTTTAATTATAGATACTGTTTTCTTTCCAGCCATGATTAATTTGTTGGGAGTTTAACTTATGCGTAAATATTCTTACTTGTTGAGCGTTTTATTCGTTGGTATCGGCGCTGTTAGTATCTCCCTAAGAGCGCAAGCACAAAACGCGAATCACGACTACTTGCAAGCTATGAATTTAGCTGTGAGTGCGATAAATTCTTGTTACACAAATAAGAATTTGCAAGAATGCGACAAGCTAACTCAGATAAAAAGTACTTTGATGAGTTGGTGCCAAAAGAGCAATGATATTAAGAGTGACGCATGTGTTACCTACAAAAATGTTATTGCTTATGAGGGTGTTGCAATGGCCGCACAAACAGCTAATCAAGCAAATCAAATTCTCCCACGTTAAAACGACGGGGATTCTAAACGGATCTTCGTCCGTGGGTGCTCAGCGACACTAAGTATTGATTTAAACTTAATTCCTGATTATGGGAAGCCTAGTGATCAGGAATCAGTAAAAAAGGGTGTCGTGCAAACTGTACAACACCTCCCATATGGGTTCACTGTTGTTGATTCTGGTGACGCCGGATAATTTCGATCAGTTGCTCGTCAGATTCTAGAGGTTTGGCGTTCGCTGCTATCCGATCTGATAATTCATAAAAGGCTTCGTCATCATCTCGGTGTTCCAGCACATATTGTTTTAATTCGGCTTTACTCATCACTTTGAAGTTCGGCTTCGTCATACACTACTCTCCCAAGCTTAGTTACTATTATCTCAAGTTCGTCCTGCTCACCTGCCAAAATTATTAATCTCCCCGTCCTCTCATCCACACGAACAAGGTTAATCGGGGTGTACATACTTGTTAATAGATAGCACAACCTAAATAATTCGTCTTTTTGTTTGGATGTTGGTTCTTGCATTTATCTCACCAGCTCACTCATAACGCTATTACTTTGTGAGCCACTTGTGCTTCATAATTGTAAAAGCTCCCAGCGATTGTTTTCGAGGCGATGGCCTGTCTTGAATTTTGAATTTTTCAATCTCCTACCTCTATAGGCACTACATTGTGGAAGCAGTTGTAATCAATGTAGCGGTGTCCATCATTCGTGTGGTGAACGATATCGACAAATTGATTGTTCCACATAATCTCATGAGCGCTATAAGTGTGACGGGCATTGATTGCTTGTACAACTGTTTCATCAATTCCACTCAGAGAAATCGAGATTGTTGTTTTTGTCGCAATCAGGGACTCAGCTGTCATTCCATATAAAGGACTGAACTCGTCAATGGGATGCATCGCCATCCAGGTGAGCATGAAACTGGGTGTCTGGTTTCTCACCAGTTTGAGATCGTAGAACCGACGCATATGCTGCCCTTCAACACTCACTTCATCGCGCATCAGGTATACTCGCAACTGCGCTTCGAGAATCTGGTTCCCGCGCTTATTAGCTGCACGAAATATTAAAGAAGGTACGCCTTCATGGGGTGCAATCACTGCTACACGGGTAAAGATAACACGAGCTGTGGGTCTGGAGAAACGCGCAAAGGCTAAGCCAGTCAACACAGAAACTTCCACAAGACTAATCATTGCTTCCAGTGTGACAAGGATATTGGCGTAGGTTGTTTTAGGATACATCGCACCATAACCAATAGAAGCGAGAGTTTGAACGCTAAAAAAGAAGTCATCTAAGAAAGATCCTGGATGGGCGTTGTTGATGCAATCTCCTCCTGCTAAGTAGGCTAAGGCAAACAAGGCATTGGTAGTTATGTAAAATAGAGCAATCAACCCGAAAAAGCCACTCCAGGGAATTGTCAACAACAGATGGTAAGGATCGCGCCAGTAAGAGTACCACGCACCCATTCCCTTAATGTGAAAATGTCCATTATGAATTTTAATATGAATCAACGGGTATCGACGCCGTTGTTGCTTCTTTAACTGTTTCTTTTGTCGAAATCTCATGTAGTAGTCTTGTTACTAACAATTGGATAAATATTTTGTGAAATGCAAGGTAAAAATTTGAGCAATACAACCTTTATATATGATACCTTCTAGTAGCAACACTATTTAGATTAGAAAAATCCAAAGCTACAGAAAGCCAGTTTCTTTAAGACAAAAGGTTTCTCCGCGCGCTCTCTCTCTCTTTCTTTCCTTGGCGTTCTTGGCGTCTTGGTGAACCA
>CAZZVG010000622.1:0-4675 GCA_964657295.1 Iningainema sp.
ATTTGAGTGCGGGACATCAAATTTAGATGCGTTTGCCCTGCCCACCAATGTTGCTAGAAACAACTCTAGAAAACTGCTTTTACCTCCTCATTGACTCAAAATTATTTTTCACAATCTGACCATAATCCAACCTTACAATCTGATCGGCTGCGCCAAAATACTGCTCATCATGGCTAATAACTAAAACGGCTTTGCCTTTAGATTTTAATTCTGGTAAAAGTTCTTCGTAAAAAGTCTTTTTAAAAATAGGGTCTTGGTCAGAAGCCCATTCATCGAACAAATATATAGGGCGATCTTCTAAATAAGCCGTTAGGAGTGCCAGCCGTTTACGCTGCCCTTGCGATAGGTTGGTGGTTGAAAGTCTGCCATTTTCAACCTTGACTTTATGCTCAAGTTGAAGTTTGACCAAATATTCCTGTACCTGCTTGTCAATTTCGTGCAGTCCGAGAAATTTTTCAAATAAGTAAAAATCTGAGAAGACCGCAGAAAAATGCTGGCGATACCACTCCCTATTAGTATCATCAATTAAGTAACCATCAAGCCGAATTTCTCCGGCTTCGGGAATGTATAACCCAGTTAGCAGCTTGGCTAGCGTTGATTTACCACTGCCATTTCCTCCAATAATGAAAACCAGTTTGCCCGCAGTTAATGTTAGATTCAGCGGACCGAGAGTAAAGCTACTGTTATCTTGTTCCTTAAGGTAGGCATGAGTCACTCCCAGCAGTTCTAGCCGTTGCCAGGATGAACCAGACTCAGATACACTAAAAGCACTTGGTTCGGCATTACTCTCCAACAGCAGTCCGAGGTCGGAGATTTTATGTAAAGCAACCTTTGCTTTACCCAAGTTAGGCAGCACGCTCAGAATTTGCCCCACGTAGGTTCCCATGTAAATAAATGTCAGCACATAAGCTGACAAAACCGAGCGAGAAATCGGTTGGAGACTAGGTAGAAAAAACAGCAGCACACCCACAATTAGGAAATGTAACGCTTCTCCCCAACTGGCAGCCCCAAAATAAATCGTCATTCCAGCAATTTTATGATTTTTAGCGGCAACACTAGTGTGTTGTAGCTCCTTACTGAGAAATTCCTGGCGGCGATCACTATGCAGCTTGAGTTCTTTGATGCCCTCAGTCATGGCGCGGAAGTGTTGGAATAGCCGATCCTGCTGCTGGCGAGCTAACTTAAATTCGGTGATCGCTTTTGTCTGAAGTAACTGAAAGCTGACGATGCCCAGCCCCAAAAAGACCAGCAGGACAAGAAAGAGTATCCCTGAGAGCCAAGCTAAGTAGAGCAGACAGCCACTCACAACGGCAATATTGATGCAAACTAAAGGAATGAAGCTGACGAAGTTCGATATTGACTCGATATCCTCAGTCAGAGATGCCAGCAATGCAGGTGCACCAATGGTTTCAATTTGACGTAACGATGAAGCAAGAATGCGTTGCCCTAGAAGCATTTGAAGGCGATAGGTCATTTCTTGGGCGAGTCGAGTTAATGAAAACTCCGAGATGAAACGAGTTATCAGTTGAATGCAGCACAACCCAATAAATCCACCGATCATCAGGAGAGAAGGTGACTGAGATTGACGCAGCGCTGTAGTGATGAGGGCAATTAGACCAACAGCGCAGCCGCCACTGAGTCCGCCCATCAGCACCGCAATAACGACCGTGAACCAGGAAGTTCGTAACAACAGTTTAATAAGATTCACAAATTCACTCCTTTTGAGTGTGTCAGTCAGCCTCACCCACGAATAGTAATACTGGATTCGTAATCTTGAAGAAATAAGAGTGGTTTTGTTTTTCTTTTCCAAGCCTGTCTCAAGACTTTTGCTGCAATATTCGGTTGGAAGAACGCTACGGGAGACTTGACCATGTGGTACATTTCGAGCATTGTCTGATGAACTTCCGGACAGTCCATTGACAGCAACATCACCTGCTCTACGTATTGCCGTAGCAACAGGATGATCTGATTTGGCTTCTTTGCTGTGTCAATTGAATCCTCAGCCGTTAACCAGGCGCGATCGCTTCTTGTTGAATTTAGCCAGGGAGCCTTCAAATTACGAGCCAACTGCTTTTGAAAGTGTTGCCCAAAACCGAGCGGAGCGTTTTGAGATTGCCTCCATTGCTGATGCAGACAACGATCTAAGACTAAGGCACTAAGAGCGGCAGCAGTCATTCCCTGACCGTAGTAGGGATTAAAAGCGAAGACTGCATCTCCTAATGCCACTATCCCCTCTGGGAGTTTCGAGAGTTGCTCGTAGTGACGCAGGCGATTTTCCGTGCGTCGATAGCTGTAGACCGGGGAAAGTGGTTTGGCATCTTTGACTGCTTCGTAGAGAATGGGAGTGTGAAGCGTCCGAGCAAATTCCAGAAAGCCAACTTCATCAGTAGGCGGATAATCTCGACCAAAACCGTAAAGACTGAGCGACCAACGGTTGCCTTCTACCGAATCAAGCGCCCCGCAGCGCGATTCGTGTGGAGGTTTGGGGAAGACAAACACCGCCTTCGAGTCTGCCTGCAAGTCGGCGGGACGCTCGTACCAGCGGGTTGTGTAACCAAAGGAAGCGTCGATCACGGTTTCAGAAGGAGCTGGGTAGCCTAATTCTTCCAACCATTTGGGTAAAAAGGAATTACGTCCGCTAGCATCGGCAATGAGATCAGCAGTTAATTCTCCTAACTGAGAATTGCCCCGGTCACGCAATTGTACCCCAATGACTCTGGTTTTACTCTCGTTCGTCAGTAGTTTCTTCACCTGAGTAGCTTCCAGAAATTGTAGGTGATCGCAGCCAGCTAAGCGACAGCGAATCGCCCATTCCAAAAGATTGCGACTGCACATCGAAGTGATTAAGTCTGAAGGGCATCTTGGTGCTGTACCGATTGAACTGAGGTAAAGAGCGTCTGCGCTCCAATCTACGGAAATTGCACCTGCGGCAATCAATTCAGCGCTTAAACCAGGAAAAAGCTGCTCCAGAATTCTTTGACCTCGGACTAGAAGTGCATGAGACTGAACTGCTTGAGGGACTCCCGGACGCGGTTGTGGTTGCTCTGGTAGGGAATCGCGCTCAACTACAGTAACATACTCAAAATGGTTCAGTAAAACCCTAGCTGCCAGCAACCCAGCAATGCCACTGCCAATTACCAAAGCATGACTGTCATTGCTGATCGCTTGCTGTCGTTCTTGAAACTTATACATTGTGTTTTTTTCTAAATTGTTCGTTAACGTTAAGCTTGTGGCTGACTGCCTAAGGCAAACTCTCCAACAGACGTTTCAGCGTAGTAATCACATCCTGTTGCCTTGGCAAACAAATCGGAATTGCCACCCCCAAGACCACAAGGAGCTAATTTCATCGCTGTTGCCACCAAGTACATCGTCTGGTAAAGAACCCCAACATGCTTAAGAATCAATGCATAAGCCATCGATTCATACTTCCAAGCTAGCCGTTGAAATCGGGCGGCAATGACAATCAGAACTTGAGGCATATCTTGTTGACCCATCGATTGCCGAGCATTGTTGAGTAGCACTTTTACTGTTTCTGTTGTGTCAGAAATCCGACACAGTTGATGAGCTAGGGGTTCATAGTGATAAAAGCCAGAAGGAATGCCCTCGCAACTGTTGACCACGGGATAAAGTTCCAACTCGTAAAGTGCCCCTCCACTGGGATAGGGACGGTGGGTGATTTCTGTGCGCTCGGGTTTGAGGATATTTTTAACTCGACCAGTGCGGTAGAGAAATTCTCCTAGTTGTTGGGCAGAGATCGGAGTTTCTCCATATTGCCGAATCGACTTTCTCGCTTCTAGAACTTGGGTAAAGGAAGCCTCTGTCGTTTTAAGCACTTCCAGGTCGGGTTTATATAGCTCAATTACCTCCTCTGACATTAGGGGTTTGAGAGCAGGCAGTGGCTCAATTTTGTCTAAAAAACGGTAACTTCCGCCAAAAGAATTAGCGTGCCTGCCTTGTCGGCTACGGGTATGAAATAGGAGGTCGTGAAATTCCCACTGAGCAAGGGTGACATTGGCTTGTTCTTGGATGGTGCCGTCTTCACTGACTTCACAGAGCATTTGAGCACTGATAAGTAAACTAACAAATTGCTTCACTGTCTCTAAGCAAATTCCCGAAACTCCAGTCACCAGTTCGCTACAATTGTGAAGTCTGGCTAACTGACTGAATAAAGCTACACCTTTCCAATCCATTAACAGCACTTGTGTTTGAGATAGCGGTGACTCCAGCAGCAGTTGCCCTTCGACTTGGTGACAATAAGCAAAGCGGGAGAGCATATACTTAGACTCGACGGCTACCTCTATGTAAGGAAATTGACAATCTGAGGTGATGGGCATGGCAATGGCGATCGCCTGCCCTTCTGCTAAGACTGAATGACAAAGCCAACCGAAGTTGGAGAACTTTTGCAGGTAGGCATAAAACCTCAGCGCTAGAAAATTCCCGTCGTCCTGCTGCACCATTTGGTTAAGTTCTGCCAAGGTAGCACCGCCATCAGCCAGCGTCTTGAGAGCGGTTTTCAATCCTGACTGCGCCTGCTTAAATGTCATAGAGCGGTTTGACGATTGGAGAACGAGCCACTCTGTTTCTTGTTGTTCGGTGAGGGAAATATCTTTTTTGAAAGACAGGAGGAATTGCTGCGACATAGCATTAAAGTTAATCTAAAATCTAAAATCTAAAA
>CAZZVG010000623.1:0-4670 GCA_964657295.1 Iningainema sp.
CTATCGAATCACTCATGCGGAAAAAACCCCATCCCTTATTCCTTTGAAGGGTTTTGCAAAGAAGTCACACCAGCAACTAAAAACATTCGAGAGTATGATCGTACTGACATGATTGTAGTCCGGCAATTGGCGCAGCTGACCCAATTATACTAGATGCCGACCCCACAACCGACCAACGTGGACTACCTCGTCGTACTGCTGATGGTAGCGCTGATATTGGGGCGTTTGAATTCTCTTAAAGTTGATAGATAACAGAACTGGCTTTGCCTCCGGGTGCATTAAAACCTGGAGGCTAAACTAAAAAGTTTTTTCCAAAGAGTAATCGCTTCTTCAAGAGCGTACCATCATTAATGGCATCACGTAGAAATTCTTGAGAAAGCCCAGTTAATAAGTGAGTTTTCCCTTTCTCCTATTTCACGCTGATTCGCCCCTGTTGTAGATAACGTTCCAATGCACGAACGATCACCCCAAAAAACTCTGCTGCTTCCTGCTTGTTTATAAATTAATGCGACAGATATTGCCAAAATACTACCAGAGAAATAGCGATATAAGCGGGCATGAAGTTACTGCTCGGGACGACTAAAGCCCTTATCCCGCTTTTCTCCACTCCGCGCTCCGCCGACTCCGAGCCACGAGTTCTTAAATCTTGGGAACCGTATTGATGAGACTTTCATTCTGAGTCAAATGTAAATATTTTTAAAATTATGTAAACATTTATGATATTTTTGATTTGGGAGCAGAACTGTAAGCTATAGATCTCTTGCTCCACGTTAAATCAGTTGAAAACTTAGTGAGGTAGTCCTCTATCATGGCCATTACTATCGACTCCGCCCGTAATATTTTCCCCAACACACTGTCTGCTGATGCTGTACCAGCTCTAACCGCTCGATTCAACCAACTCAGCACCGAAGATCAACTGGCATGGACATGGTTCGCTTTCTTGGAGATGGGCAAAACCGTAACGGTTGCGGCTCCTGGCGCAGCCAGTATGCAGTTTGCAGAAGCAATCCTGAACCAAATCAAGCTTCTGCCATTTCCTGAGCAAACTCAGGTGATGTACGATCTAGCAAACCACGCAGATACAACCATTTGCCGTACCTATGCTACTTGGTCGGCTAATATTAAGCTAGGTTTCTGGAATCAGCTTGGGGAATGGATGGAGCAAGGAATTGTTGCGCCAATTCCAGCCGGCTATAAGCTATCAGCTAACGCTAATGCCGTATTGGAAACTCTCAAAACCTTGGATCCAGGACAACAGATTACTGTCTTGCGGAATTCCGTTGTAGACATGGGGTTTGATGCAAATAAACTAGGCAGCTACACTAGAGTTGCTGAACCTTTGGTCGCCCCTAAAGAAAAGTCTGAGCGCACTCAAGTCACCATTCAAGGTCTTGACAACTCAACCGTGTTGAACTACATGAACCTATTGAATGCAAATGACTTTGATGAACTGATCAAGCTGTTCGTGGCAGACGGTGCTTTGCAGCCTCCTTTCCAGAGACCAATCGTGGGCAAAGATGCGATCTTGCGGTTCTTCCGGGAAGAATGCCAGAACCTCAGTTTGCTTCCAGAACGCGGTGTCGCTGAACCCGCAGACGATGGCTATACTCAGGTGAAAGTCACAGGAAAGGTTCAGACGCCTTGGTTTGGCGCAGCAGTAGGCATGAACATGGCTTGGCGGTTCTTGCTCGATCCGCAAGGCAATATCTTTTTCGTAGCCATTGACTTGTTAGCTTCTCCCAAAGAACTTCTGAACCTAGTTCGCTAGTCGTTGGCTTTCGTCAACTGGGCTGCTTTAGGTACTTACCAGTAAAAGAATGCCCCGCCAACATATCTTCTTTTTGCCCAAAATATCCTTGATCCGGCGGGGCATTTTATTTCTTGGATTTCCCTTTCTCCGACTTACAAGCGTCATTTTTGAGTTGATGAACTACTAGAGACTAGTACAACAAGGCAAAAGTAAAAAGAAAAACACTTCCGCATGTAAGCTTTTTACCTATTTCCGATGGGTGGTTTATTTCCACCATACTGTAGTAGTACCGCAGAGCGGAATTAAAAATTAAAAATTTAAAAAGCATGATTTGTAAGCTTTTCAGCAATTTTTAATGGTAGGTTTATTTACTCCGACGTTATGTACTAGTAAATCGCCGAAATCATCAGGAGCGCTCTTTGAACCTCAAGCGTTCAATTATTCTGGGCGAAAGGAACAATCGTAACCAAATAAATATTGCACAAATTTCAGGTTGAACTATGCAAGCAAGCGAAGTTGAGTGGACGGACATCGAGAAGAAGATAGCTCGAACTGCCTTTGATCAAGCCTACGAACGAGAAATTGAGGCGTTGCTTAAACAAATTCAAAAACAGGCAAGTACGCTCGTGGACTTAGGTGAACTCTGGCGGTTACACGATTTTTTGAGTGCTAAAAGGCATGAAATTGAGGGGAAGTACGACTACCAATACTCGGTTCTTCTCTTTGTCTTTGCTGGATTGGTTAAAGAAGGCTGGCTACATCTGAACGAACTCCAAGGGCTAGATCAAGACAAGCTATCCAAGATCGCTGTTCTCTCGCGGATGTAGGCTGCAATAGTCATTAGCATTAGGTAGTGACAATCAAGCAGTGCGATTCAGCTTTGAGTATCTTTTTGAATAGGGCTTTACTTAACTGCAAGTACAGCTAAGGGTATTTTTTCTCTTAGCTGTACTTGCAGAGTTGATGGCGGGGATGATGCCGCTCACCTCTGTGTTCAATAACGGCTCCATCTTAGCCACATGGAGGAGAATTTCTTTACCACTGGAGTCATCAAAAATTTAAGACTGTAAGCATCAGCCGCTTTGCGGATAACTTCAGCTTGGGTGGGATAAGGATGAATTGTCTTGGCGATCGCTTTCAATCCTAAATTATTTGCGATCGCTAATGTAATTTCGCTAATCATCTCACCTGCATGACGGGCGACAATGGTGGCTCCCAAAATTTTATCAGTACCTTTTTTTACATATATTTTAGAAAATCCTTCTACCTCACCATCAATAATCGCTCTGTCTATATCTTGGAGGGCAACGCAGAAGGTATCAATAGCAATTCCACGTTTCTGAGCATCTTCTGGGTACATACCAACATGAGCCACCTCGGGATCAGTGTAAGTACACCAAGGCATGATCAGGGAACTTAGCTTCTTACGCCCCACCCCCAGAATAGAAAACAAAGCATTTTGGATCGCAATCCGTGCAGATGCTTCAGCAGCGTGAGTAAATTGCCACTTCATACAAACATCACCTACCGCATAAATACGAGGATTTGTTGTCTGTAGGTAATCATTGATCATGACTCCTTGCGTTTGATCGTACTTCACCCCTACGCCTTCAAGGTTCAAGCCTTCTAAAGAAGGCGCGCGCCCTGCCGCCACCAAAATTTCATCTACATTGAGTGCGTTTTCCTCTCCATTTACCTCGTAGTAAATAACTTTTTCAGCGTCTTGGCGCTCAATACGTTTAATTTGAGATTCTAAAAGCAGCTGAATGCCTTCACTTACGAATGATTTTTGCACAATCTCCGCTGCCTCAGCGTCATCTCGATTCAGTATCCGGGAATCTTTGTGTAACAAAAAGACTTGCGCTCCCAAACGCTGAAAACTCTGTGCTAGTTCACAACCAATGTAACCCCCACCAATTATACCAAGTCGCTGCGGACATTGAGTTAGAGAAAAGATCGTCTCATTGGTGAGATATCCCGTCTCCGCCAAACCTTCTATTTGTAATTGAGTCGGACGCGTACCCGTGGCGATCACTGCCTTTTTAAAACGCAAAGTCAGTCCAGCTACTTCTACAGTCTTATGGCTAGAGAATTGTGCCTCACCAAAAAACACGTCCACGCCAAATTCCTGCTGAAAACGTTGAGCCGAATCATTGGGGCTGATTTCTGCACGTACCTGCCGCAACCGTTCCATCACCGCAGGAAAATCGATGTTGAACCGACGAGAAGTCCCAATGCCAAATTTTCCAGCAGATTGAATGTCTGCAACAGCGCGCGCTGAGCGAATTAGAGTCTTCGACGGTACACACCCTACGTTTGTACAATCGCCACCCATGAGGTGCTTTTCCACCAAAGCAACTCTTGCACCCAACATTGCTGCACCTGCCGCAGTTACCAATCCCGCAGTCCCTGCACCAATAACGACAAGATTGTAACAAGGTACAGGTTCAGGATTAACCCAATTCGGGGGATGAAGATTCTCGATCAACTGCTGGTTGTACCGATCCATTGGGGGAACGGTTATTGGTTTGATGACTGGGTTGGTCATATCTAGCCGTATTTATCGGACAACAACTTACATTCTAAAGCTAAAGAGTTAAGTATCAATTTTGTCTAGTCAACGGACTTTGGTTTGAACTTTGTCTAGCTTTGTTTTCTCTGAATTTACTTTGTATCAATCAAGACATAGATAAGAATTACTGTTAGCATATTGTGTGTTTCTCGAACTATTAAAATTCCAAGGTAACGGTACTAGTCTTTTATAGGTTTATACATAAATGTTCGTTACTTACTGAACCGTATTTCTCAATTACAGTACTTACGGCCTCACTTGGGAATTAAAATTTCTATAACTAGACAATAGTTACAGGACTTACGCACTCTCATGCCCGAAACCTAGATCTGAACTAGCCCACGCCAG
>CAZZVG010000624.1:0-4669 GCA_964657295.1 Iningainema sp.
AAGAAGCTTTGTCCAGCGCTGTCGAGTGGAAAGATTTAGAGTATGTCGTGACTCGGTGGGAACCATTCAAAGTCAACATCTGGAACCAGCTTGGTCCTGAGCAAAAAAACAAACTTAGAAGTTTAAGGAAGGAAGTAAAGGAAGAAGCAAATAATGTACAGCAGGAAGCGCCACCAGTAACAACCATTCTCCCTGGTGACACAGTAACTTTCATTGGAGATCCCTATCAAGCTCAATACGGATGCAAAGGCATTGTTATTGAGGCTATTTATGGGGACTGGAAAGTTCAATGGCAGAAACCAGAGCCAGACGGGAAATTATTCTACAGTCGGCAATCACCTGAAGAGTTAACCAAGGTGGTGTGACATGCGATCGCTTGAACCGAAGATTTTAGCTGAACTTGCCACCGGGAACAAATCTGCCACTGATATTTGTAAAGCAGTTAAGCCGGAAAGGCAACAGGATTTGTGGGCTGCGCTTGCATCCTTGCAACAAGAAAAGAAGGTTAAACCTTATTTTGTGCAAATTGGACCTCCTAGCGATTTCTTGTGCCCAATAGATTCAGGGCTTGTTCTCTACTACAAGATATTGGAATCAGAAAGAGTTACAACACTATGAAGCCATTAATAATTTATCCCGGAGTTCAAGCCTACGAATGCAAAAAATGCGGAATACTACAAAAGCCTAGAACTTTTGTAAACGGGTTCGCGTTCTGTCGAAAATGTTCAGATGAGAGAGGGCTGGAACCCATTCCTCTTCCAATCAATCCAAGACCAGCATTTCAAAAAATATCAGCAAGGAGCTATGCCTAAATATCTTACTCATCCTCAAACAGGAGAGACTCTTTCTCAAACTGATTGGGAAAAAAAGCTTGGACTAAAAAGCGGGATTCTCAGTAATCGGTTGAAAACGATGTCGCTAGAAAAGGCATTGGTAGGCGATCGCTTACCAGCCGGAAACTTAATAACTCATCCCGTAACTGGAGAAACCTTAAACCAAAAGCAGTGGGCGCAAAAGCTTGGGGTTTGTAACGCAACCTTGCACGGAAGACTCAAAAGAATGTCTTTAGAAAAAGCTTTGATGCCAGAAATTTTTACTAAAGAAAGGACGGTACGCCATCCCACAACCGGGGAAACTTTAACGATAAAGCAATGGAGTGAAAAGTTGAACATATCAAAGGACACGCTCTTTCGTCGTTTAAAGAAACTTCCTTTAATAAAAGCTTTATCTTCTCCTAAAGCAGACGGGATAACTCATCCTGTTACCGGGGAAACTTTTAGTCGGAGGCAGTGGGCGCGAAAATTGGGGATAGGTGAATCGACCTTACAATACAGGCTGAAAAACCATTCTTTGAAAGAGGCGTTAGATCCGGATTTTATGCATAGAACTCGGATGTGGACAGCGGAGGAAGACGAGTATCTTCTTTCAGTTTCGGCAATGCCTGCGTTACCAAAACACTGGAACCAAATGGCTAAAAAGAGGAATTGGTCGCCACGTAGCTCGGAAGCTTTAAGGATCAGAATTCGACTGCTTGCTGAACGGACGGGGGAAATTGTTGGACGGCGATCGCCCGACGAAAATAGCGGCTGGTTGACGATGTCCCAACTAGCAAGCCGATTGGAAGTTTCAGAGCGCGTCCCACAACGTTGGATAAGAGACTTTGGGTTGAAAGGATATGCGGAAGGGGAAAGGATGATCAAAATTCATTTAACTCATTTTGCTGCATGGGCTACCTCTCCTATTGGATCAGGAGAAATAGCAAAAACCCTCAAGGGTAACCCTTTGGCTATTAATTGGACGCTTGTCCAAATAGGGAATTGGGTAAAAGAGCCTTCTCCCCCCGTAAATGGAGTTAAACCCATTGCTAAAGAGCGGCGAAAGCAAACTGTAGGGATTAATTGAAAATTTATGGAAAGAGAAGAATTAGGGAAGATTGCTCGATCCGCGTGGATAGAGTGGGCACAAACGCAGCCCGGTGCCCCACCTCTGCGAACACAATGGCAAGATATTGATGAGTCAATTAAGGAGTGCGATCGCTTGATTGGTGAAAGAATTCAAGATGCCGTCTTGAGTGACATATACGAGCAATTTGAAGGAAAGCTTGTCAAAGTTAGTGGCAATGGATACAAGGTCATGATGAACGTTCAGGAAGTAACCCGCCTGTTTAAGTTTCTTGATGACAACAAACCAAAACAACAAATTGAAAAATCTCATTTTCGGAATCTTCCTTCAACTTTGGAAGCAATTGTTAATAATCTGAAGCTTTCCGAAAAAACATTAGCTATTGAAATTAACTTGTTTTCTAAAGAGGTTTGCAATGAATTAATGTCCTGCGCGGATTTAATAACAGAAATCGCCAATACTAAAGCCTACGAAGAGAAACAATCTTTGCTGCAAAAACTAGAACAATTAATTTACAACCTTGGAGAAAAGGTCACGCGGTGGGGTGGGGATATACCTAGGGTTGACTGCTTGTCACTAAAAGCCAAGCAGTATCTTCAAATAATTCAAGAACTTGAACAAGAAATTAAAGAACTAAAACTTTCAGAAAAATTTACAAATTTTAGCATGTAATATTATGCAAACAGCGACATTAAATGCATCAGTCAGTATTCCAAAAACGGATGGCAAGCTTGTCTTGGCAGAATCGGAAATTATAAAGCTGCGGGAAAGTAAGCTTTTGAGTATGCAAGCTTATTTCTATTTAGCTATCTTGTGTTCTTACGGAGATGGGGTGAAGAGTATTGATAAAGAATGGTTTTGCGATCGCTGGGGGATTTCCCAGGATGAATTTGCATTGACTTTAGCTCAACTTCAAAAAAAAGGATTTCTGAAATCCGAGTCAGAACGATTTGTGCAATTAGAGTTAATCCTTGAGGATGCATAGCAAAAAACCCTCTCTGTCAGCCGACGAGAGGGTTATGTCTTAATCCCAGGAAAAACAAGTTCTATAAGAATATGGTAGCAAAGAAATTATTAAAAGGGGTTTGCGATCAATGTGGTAAGGAATTTTAATTACATAAAATTGTTAATATATATTAAAGGGGAAGAAATATAAAAAATCTAAATTCCTTGGCATGGAAAATAGTAATTCTGAAAATATTGATTTAAGTCCGGCAGCAAAAGCGCTCTTTGGCTTTGTCGGGACAGTTCTAAGCGCATTAATTTTCTCCACGTGGAACACAGTTAACAATAGTTCTTTGGATATTGTTCGACTACAGGGACGGACAACGACAATAGAAGAAAGGGTTGGAGCACTAAAAGATGTGGATCAAGATAAAATACGAGATTTAAACACTCGTTTGACTAATCTTGAAGCAAGAGTCATTGTTTTAGAAAAAGGTCAAAAATAATGATAAAAGCTATATTGGAACTTATTAACTCTCAAGGTTTTCATACATTTGTATTTCGGTCAAGTATAATTACTTGGCTAATTTTCTTGACTATAGCCATCTATCGAACGGATGTCAGCCTAAACAAAACTCAACTAGACATTGCTCAAAGAGTGGGACATCGGTACACTGCTGAGGATGCAGCAAAGGACGGTCAAAAACAGAATAACCGATTTAATAGTATAGAAAGGAGAATAGGTATTCTAGAGACAGGAGTTAAGCAAAAACTAAAACATTGATTAGATTTAACCAAATGTTAGAAAAAATTAATAAAACTTCATTTTGGGACTTTTTATTATTGCCATTTGTACAGCAGTTCGATGTAATTTTGTACAAATATTTAGAGCTAAAAGGGTATTTTATTCCTATCTCTCCGAAGATAGAAGCGATCGCTAGTCCTGAAGATAACCCCGAGCCGCCAGCTACGACAAGCCAAAGCATCATTTACCTTTACCAAGCGGAGCATATCTTAGAAATATTACAGGGGAAAAAGCCATTAAGAGAAAGAGCGATCGCCCTCACCCATATCCAAACGGCTTACCTCTGGCTGCAAAAGGGAATGATTGAGATAAGAGCTAAGGAGTTTTAGGACGATGATTGACATGAGTTACATAGCTGCGCACAAACAAGACTTGAAATTTGACATTATTGATAGACAAGGAATTTGGAAATATAGTCGCTCTTATGGAGATGCTAGGTCTATGCGATATGTTTTCTGGAGATTAGATCGTCGCAATAACGTTAGGCGTGTAGAAATATCGCTTTCATGCAAACAGGTGCAAGACAAAGTCTTTGTAGTAAATGAAAACCAATCGACATTCAAGGTTGCTCCAGAGATGATGCAGGCTCCACTGATCCACTTGCGATCTTTGAGAAAAGCGACTCCTTCTGGGAATTCTTTTTGAACCCCGCGCCGCGCCAATACCTTTTTTTGTCCCAGAGATAAAAGTGGGAGACAAATCGAAGGGTTCATTATAAATTTGCTCAAAAATTTAGGGCAAAAAGTTTGATTGCAACACAACCCGCGTCCGGTGCCGTCGTTGAACGGGCGGAAGAGAGGACAGTTAGCGCAGGTGTTTTTGACTTCAGCAGAGGCTACTTTTTCGATTGACTGCTGGTTGGCTAGGATTCTGTTTGCGGCGCTTGTCGCTTACCTTGATCGTGAAACTGATCGCCTCTGCAATTTCTTTGAGTTGGGTGAGGGATTTGGCAGACAGTTGAGTTGACTCGTAAATTGGATGTGTCATTATATTGATAGTCCTTGTGAGTCAGGAATA
>CAZZVG010000625.1:0-4668 GCA_964657295.1 Iningainema sp.
CGGATTAGGAGAAATCGGAGACGGCAGAGGTAGGGGCATTATGCTACACAGTTGTTTAGCTGTAGTGCCAACACCAACAAACCCAGAAATAGTGGGGGTAGCGGGACAAATTCCTTGGATGAGAGGAGAAATCAACACTCTCGGAAAAACAAAGCAGCAGCGCCCAACTGTTCCGTAGCCAAAGTGAAGGGGAGATTTGGGCAGAAATGCTGGATGATATTGGTAGCCCTCCAGATGAGAAAGCTGGTATTGTTTGGGTCAGTGTAGGTGATAGAGGGAGTGATATTTTCTCATATATCAGACGTGCCAAGAGCGACAAGTGGCACTGTTTGTTACGAGTCACCCAGAACCGAGTCATTACTACGCCTGAAGGCAATAAAGGCAAATAGGAGCTTTGCCCGAACATTAGCACCAATGGCATTGAAAACCCTTGTGTTGCGAGGACGGGACGCTTAACCCAAACGAAGCTGAAGAGTGCAGGTGGCATGGTCGCCAATCATCATTCAACCACCACAGACAGGACCAGAACGCAAACAACAACCGATTTCGGGTTGGTGTCTAAGGTGCTGGGAAGATGGCGGTGAGTTGGAGTGGATTCTGTTTACAACTTTAAGAGTGAGTGATGCTGCTGATGCATTAACTCAATTGGACTGGTATGCCTGTCGCTGGGTAATTGAAGAATATCACAAGTGTCTCAAGAGTGGCTGTGCCATAGAGAAGCGTCAACTGGAGACAGGTAAAGGACTGGTAACATTACTTGGTTTTCTCTGTGTGGTCGCAGTCCGGTTGTTACAATTGCGGACAATCAGTCGTAGCCAACCAGAAGTCAAGGCTTCGGAATTTGTCCCAGAACTAGTGTTAAATGTGCTGGTGGCCAAATTAGGGTTATTCTCAAATGATTTAACCTGATAGTGAATTTTGGATGGCTTTGGCACGACTTGGTGGTTTTATTGGTCGTAAATCGGACGGTCTTCCCGGTTGGCAAACCCTATGGCGAGGTTGGCTAAGATTGCAAGATATGTGTTGGGGTGCTGATTTTGCTTCTTCTAGTCTTTAAAGATGTTGGTAATGACAAGCTTTTTAAGGGGGGTTAGGGGGGATCAAAGCTTTAACTGAACCGTATTGAATTATAACAATTTCATTGAGGCTCTAAAAAATCTAAATAGAAACCAATTACTACACTTCTAATAGACTGTAGAAGTTTTCGTACCTAATTTATTAGCAGGGGGGTGGAAGAATAATTGTCGCTTCTACTTTGCGCCCAAATTCATTGTGATAGTAGTTATTGGAACTATGGATCGATCACTTTAAGGCTTTTGTATCCATCTGCGATTCCTCTTATTATAAATGCAGTTTTGTTATCAGTTATCAGTTGTCAGTAAACAATGAACAACGATAACTGATAACTGGTTAGTAAGCTCGAGTTATAATAAAATCCGCAAGCGCCATTAGAGGTTGCGCCTTCTCCTCAAAAGTAGCAAGTTCCTCCTTGGCTTCCTCAACTAATTTTTGTGCCTGGTATCTGGATTCTTCAATGCCTAACAAACTGGGGTAAGTTGCTTTCTGCACCTTTTCATCTTTGCCGACAGTTTTGCCTAGTTGCTCTTTAGTTGCAGTAACGTCAAGCACATCATCTATAATCTGAAACGCAAGACCAATATTCCAAGCATAACGAGAAAGCCGTCGCACAATCTCATTATTTGCTCCCACCAAAAGTGCTCCTGAGACAACAGAAGCTTCTAACAAAGCCCCAGTTTTGTGCGAATGAATAAAGTTGAGGGTTTCTATATCAATATTTTGCAATCCCTCCGATTTTAGATCGAGAACTTGACCACTTGCTAAACCTCTTGCTCCAACCGCATGACTCAACTTAGTAATTACCTGCAACAACCGCTCAGCCGGAACTCCTTTTGTTTGAACCACCAGAAACTCAAAGGCATGGGGTAAAAGTGCATCGCCAGCCAGAAGGGCGATATTTTCGCCATAAACTTTATGGTTCGTCAACTTACCACGCCGATAGTCATCGTTATCTAGAGCAGGCAAATCATCATGCATTAAAGACATAGTATGAAGCATTTCCAGCGCACAGGCAGTGGGCATGGCCATTTCTACTGTACCTCCAGATAATTCACAACTGGCGAGACACAAAATTGGGCGGAGGCGTTTTCCCCCAGCTAGCAAGGAATACCGCATGGACTCATAGAGTATTTCTGGATAGGCTACAATAATTGAGCGTTCAAGTGCGGCTTCAACTTGGGCCTGCTGTTGTGATAAATAGGCTGACAGATTAAAAGTAGCTTCTTTAGAATTTATGTTCGCGTCTATCAGATTTGATGGTTGTAAATTATTATCCATCAATCCGGTTTCAAAACCATTTTTCTGAGCTTTACTATGTTCATAATTCAAAATTTTCTGTTCAAAAAAATTAGTATTCATTTAGCTTTACCCTCAATTATATTGGATATACAAATGTGTTAAGGTTAAAAACTTAATAGGACGCCCACCACTACTCATAAATTTCATAAATTTAGATAGATTTGGTAGATTACTTTTAAATTTACTACAATATTCTATTTCTAACAATAAATAAAATCTAAGTTTTATTCAGAAAATTATTTACAAACAATATCTTCTTTATACAACTGTAAGCGAAGGGAGCATCTCAGTTTTTTAGATGAGGAATAATGAAGTAAGTTCAAGAAATGCTAAAATTACTAATCCCGATGACTCCTGAACAAGAGCAAGCGCTCCAATAACACACTCAAGCCATAGCCCAAATCCTCTATGACGTGATAACCCTTAGTTCCAGGGTACAACTAGGCCTCGTTGAAAAAGGTTTAGAGACTCGCCATAGCGAGTCTCTACAAAGAGATTTGGGCAACGCAGAATTAATTTTTGGAGATGTCTGTTGGAAATTCCTAAACTAAATCTGCTCGTTGCAAAACTTTCTTCTCCGCTTCATTTAGAGCTTTCTTCGTTTTGATCATCAGCTTTAACCAAGCTTTTTGATCCTTCCAAGGAGAGCGGGGAAGAATCGGCTCCTCCCGATCTGACGCCTTCTGTGCCATTACCTCATAACCTTAATTCATGAAATTTCTACCACCTATTTAGCAGATGCAGCAACTGGTAAAGAGATTTGCGGTTCATCTTGCCAATCCTCTGACCACTGAATGCGCTCTGTAGTGAAGTGCAGGGGGTCATTCTCTATCCAGGGTGCATCTAGAGGTTCCTCAATAATGGCAAACTCACCATTGTCAAAGGGCTGGCAGAGCCTCGCCAAACTCTTGTTCAACCACTGCCTGGGGATTACTCAGCAGTTGCTGTCTGAATGCTTCATCTGTCCAAGCTTTAGCAATCAGCTTTATTTCAAAATCTTTGCGGGTTTCTTCTGGTTGATTTTTTTGAGGAGTTTGTGCAGTCATTTTCTGAATCTCCTTAGTGAGATGATTTCAACAACTTAATATTTCTGTGTTATTTTGCTGAGAAAAGTAGTTAGTTACTAGGACTTACGCACTGTAAAAACGAATCATCTTGTGTGTCAACGTAAATACGTCGTTTCAGGCTTTTATAAAACACATGAATGTTGGTTGTGTTCGCTTGGTGGGGAACAGAAAAATCAAGATCGAAGCGCAGAAAACTATACGTCCTATTTTTATTTTTCTGTCAATGTGTAAGTCCTAGTTACTAATTCATATCATGTAATAGTTAAATATTCAAATATAGATAAACTCAGATAAATTCTGGAGTTATGTTAAAGCTGATCAAAACTTAAAGTTTAACATTTTCCCCGATTTGCGTCCGAAGGTTTACAAAGCTGGCTTTTTTTATAGTACTACTGGCATTAATTACGAACTTTTACAGATTACCTATGCCAACGTGTTGCCCTCCTGCTGTTGGAGTGAGATCAATTCCTGAAAAATACCTGAAAAAAACTGAGTTTTTCTAAGTTGACTGGCTTGAGGTATGACATTAGATTAAAACTATGAATTGCTGTCATGCTAAGCAAAACGCAAAGGAGATTTCAGCGATGAGCGTTGAAGCCGTTAATCAGTTCTTGTAAAAAGTCAGCGAAGATCAGAAACTCCAAGAGGAGTTGACAAAAGTCTTTGAGGCAGAAAACGACAGGGAATCCGCTACCCACTTTGCTGGCAAATACGGCTACCAGTTCACGCCTGATGAACTCTGGCAGGAAATTCAACCAAAATCGGAAATCCTGGCATCGGGGAACCCGATAAGCATTTATCCTGGTACTTCCAAGTCATTTTCAGTAGTTACTATGGGAGAAATTTAATTAAATGGATAATGTCATCTCATTTGTCAAAGGATCGCAAATCCGTCCCTTGAACGCAGGCGATCGCATCTGCTACGCGATCCAACCCTTCATTCAAGAAATTTTTAATCAGTTTTTAGAGTTAAACGATTTAGGAAAAGCTATTACCCAAGCTGCTAAAAACCATGAAAAAGTGGTTGAAAAGTTATTTGACATCGAGCCGAATAACGTAGAAGAGAGTTTTTCATTGAAAAATGAGTTTCTTTTCCTCAAAGAGAACCCTCTTTTAGCGTTGTCTTACGGAAATGCCCGATACCCTAGTTTCTTGGGCAAAAATGATGTGCAAATCATTAACGACGAATCCATCTTGCCAGAAATTCACAACCTGCTTTATCTGT
>CAZZVG010000626.1:0-4666 GCA_964657295.1 Iningainema sp.
TCATCAGACTCTTTTTCAGAAACTTTCTCTACACGTCCACAAATGCGGACTTGGCGTTCTAGTTCTGCCCACCAGAAAACCAAGGATGCCAGGGGATTTTCTGCTAACTCTTGTCCTTTATGACTATTGTAATTTGTGTAGAAGACAAAGCCCCGACAATCAAAATCTTTCAGTAGAACTATTCTTGCTGAAGGTTTACCTTCCGGAGTAGCTGTGGCAAGAGTCATTGCATTTGGTTCCAGAAGTTGGGTAGAGAGTGTCTGGTCAAACCATTTTTTAAATTGTATAAAAGGATTAGGGTCAACTTCAGTTTCGCTTAAACCTTGTAAAGTGTAGTCTTTGCGAAGATCGGCTATATTCTTGTCCATGATGATTTGCTTTTTGTGAATATCGGTTACGCTAATATATGTCTTTGCTAGAAATACTTAGCATAACTATTAGCGTCAACAGAGTATTATTCTGCCAAGGAGCTTTTAAAACAAATTGCAGCAAAAAATGCGCCGTGCAACGTCCATTCAACGTTTGTTAATCTATGGTTTGAGCGGTCCAATTATCGCTCTGAACATCTGGCTGTTATCCTCACTTTTTCAGTATTTTCAGCATCCAGTTACCATCCTGGCTATTGCAGCAATTCTGGCTTTTTTACTAAGCTATCCAGTTAAGTTCTTTGAACGTGCCCCCATGACTCGTTCTCAGGCCGTGATCATTGTGTTACTGGCGACTTTAACACTTTTGGTCATTTTAGCCGTGACACTGGTGCCGATGGTATTTGATCAAACAAACCAACTGTTACGAACGATTCCTAGCTTGTTAGAGAGCAGTCAAAGAAACTTACAAACTTTACAAGAGTTAGCGAAAAAGCGACATTTGCCATTAGATGTGCACGTTCTCAGCACACAAATCAATGGTAACATCGAAGGATGGGCGCAACAGCTGGCAACTAATGCTGTAGGTTTAGCCGGAACGGTACTGTCCGGGTTGCTGGACCTAGTATTAGTAGTCGTGCTGGCGTTTTACATGCTCTTATATGGCAACCAAGTGTGGCAGGGTTTAATTAATCTGCTGCCATCTAATATTAGTGTTCCCTTTACCAGTTCTTTGCGGCTGAATTTTCAAAACTTCTTTATTAGCCAATTGTTGCTGGGGTTGTTCATGATATTGACCCTCACACCAATTTTCTTAATTCTTAATGTGCCGTTTGGTCTATTGTTTGCTATACTGATTGGTTTATCTGAACTTATTCCCTTTATTGGAGCAACTTTAGGCATTGGTTTAGTGACGATTTTGATACTGCTGCAACAACAGTGGTTGTTGGCAGCTGAAGTGGCTGGAGCTGCAGTTCTCATGCAGCAAGTAAAGGATAACCTATTGGCTCCCAGATTACTAGGCGAATTTATCGGACTTAATCCCATCTGGATTTTTGTTTCTATTTTGATGGGATTTGAGATTGGTAAATTGTTAGGGACAGTCGTTGCTGTTCCAATTGCGGGTACCATTAAAGGCACCTTCGATGCTATCAAAAGCAACAATATGACTCAGAACTCAGAATGATATAACCTAAAGAGGCATCCTCGAATCAACTTCCAGTGTTTTCCTAAAAATTATCGTATATTATCTCACAATTTATGAAAAAATATTGGGAAATTTTAAGTATAAAATAATATTAGTGTGTACTTGATTGTTGAGCATTGTTACTATACAATCTTGATGATCAGGTGCAAAGCTGGCATTTATCAATAGCAATTCGTGAAGGATGCGCGGGTTGCTTATGGCTAAGTGCTAATTGTTTTTCCCAATTTTAGGAGCGGCAACCTTTGTAAGGTTTTCACGACTGAATATAGGACTGCTAAAAAGTGGTTAACCCATCATAGCTGACTACAGACTACTTACGCTAGCAACTTACATGATGTGATTCTAAAGTTGCACAATTTGAAATCGCAATCCAAAATAGTATTGATCGCAAAGATTAGGGAAGAATTAAGTCAAATTATTTAGGTAGTACTTAGGTTTCCAATGAGACAATTGAACTTTGTAATCATTTTTGTTGTGTGTCTGGCTTTCGCATTATTTGCGATCGAAAACACCGAACCAGGAACAATTCATATTGTCCCCAACTTCCAGGTGCAAGCGCCGATCGCAGTTGAGTTGCTCTTAGCGGTTGGCTTAGGTGCAGTTTTTGCGTGGGTATTTAGTATTTGGACACATTTACAAAGACAGTTAGCATTTGGTCAACAAGTTCGCCAAAAAAACTTCCAAATTAAGGAATTGGAGAGTAAGGTTGAACAATACCAGGTAGAAATTCAATCATTACAACTAGCACTACCACCTGCAGGTGATTCTTTAAAGGAACTAGCTAATGGTTAGTGGTTAGTGGGTATTAGTTACTAGTTAGTAGTTAGTGGGGGCGGGTTTAATTTAGTAACTTGTGAGTAAAAATGAACAATCCTGGCAAATCCGCCCGTACAGTGGGTACTAAAAAAACGCTCCTAGCACCAACAACCAAAAAATGCTCCTAGCACCAACTAAAAACTACTAACTCTCAATTGTTTAAACTTGTCGATGGATGCTTCCGAGCTATTGGAAACAATTACACTGCTTATTCATCAAGCTGAGCAGGGGGAAATAGACCCTTGGGATGTCAAGGTGATCGAGGTGATTGATCGATACTTAGAACTCATGGCACCCGAGGTAACGATAAGAGGTTATGAAACTGATTTGTCTCAATCAGGGCAGGCTTTTTTGTCAGCATCGATGCTTGTCTTATTCAAGGCAAACACTCTAATGCAATTGCAATTAGCGGAAGAAGAACAAGAGAGTGTCGTCGAAACAAGTGAAGACGAGTTGACACATCATTCTCCAAGATTGCCTTTAGAAAAGCAATTGCGTCGTCGCCTAATAGCAATGCCACCTCCAAAACGCCGCGTTACTCTTCAAGAGTTGATTGAGCAATTGCAAGTCATGGCACAACAGCTGCAACTTGTAAACAAAGCAAGCAAAACTGTCCGTCCCCGACGTCAACCCAGCCTTCAAACTATGCGAGCAGCGCTCTCGTTAGCTCACCAGGAAAATCTGACAGAAGTGGCTGTTGAACTAGAGCAGGTGTTGCAGCAAAAGGCAATAGAATGTTCGCAAAAAAACTGGTTGAATCTCGAACAGCTTGTAGAGTTATGGGCTCAGACAAAGCAAACAGACCAACATAAGTCTACCCACAAGTCACATAACAGCCACTTGATTAGTGTTTTCTGGGCACTGCTATTTTTATCAGCTCAATCTAAGGTAGAAATATATCAAGAGGAGTTTTACCAGGATATTAAAATTCGTTTACTAACAGAATTAGCAAGCAATAGTAATTCCTTGGAAGTGCCTCTGTGCTGAGCAAACATGTCATGAATAAGAACTTCTAACAGAAGTAGTTGAAAAAAATAGAGATTAGCTTTACATTTTATACTGAACAATCTACTTAGTTACATCTCTATCCGTAATTGTGGGGATGACTGATAACCGAAATAAATTGATGATTGTATCAATTGATCAAAAGTAAACTGGCTTGTGGTTGAGGAATAAATATTTATGAAAGCGATGATTCTTGCAGCTGGTAAGGGTACTCGTGTACGTCCAATTACTCACATAACTCCCAAACCGATGATGCCCATCCTGCAAAAGCCAGTGATGGAATTTTTACTAGAACTGTTACGTCAGCATGGATTTGACCAAATTATGGTCAATGTTAGTCATCTAGCAGAAGAAATTGAAAGCTATTTCCGAGATGGTCAACGATTTGGCGTGCAAATTGCCTATTCTTTTGAAGGTCACATTGTTGACGGTACATTAGTGGGAGAAGCCATTGGTTCTGCAGGTGGAATGCGGCGTATTCAAGACTTCTCGCCATTTTTTGATGACACCTTTGTCGTGTTGTGCGGCGATGCTTTAATCGATTTGGATTTAACAGCAGCAGTAAAGTGGCATAAATCCAAAGGGTCCATCGCCACTATCGTGATGAAATCCGTGCCACGAGAAGAAGTTTCCAGCTACGGTGTGGTTGTTACCGATGAAAGCGGTAGAGTTAAAGCTTTCCAAGAGAAACCAACGGTAGACGAAGCTCTCAGCACTAACATCAATACGGGTATCTACATCTTTGAGCCGGAGATCTTAGATTATATACCGTCTGGTGTCGAATATGACATTGGTAGCCAATTATTCCCCAAGCTAGTAGAAATCGGTGCGCCCTTCTACGCGATCCCAATGGATTTTGAATGGGTAGATATTGGTAAAGTACCAGATTACTGGCGAGCAATTCGTGGTGTTCTACTTGGGGAAATCAAAAATGTCCGCATCCCCGGACATGAAATCGCACCAAAGATTTACACTGGCTTAAATGTCGCCGTGAATTGGGACAAAGTGGATATTACAGGTCCAGTTTATATCGGTGGGATGACGAGGATTGAAGACGGAGTCAAAATTGTCGGTCCGGCGATGATTGGTTCCAATTGTTGGATATGTAGTGGAGCAATGGTAGACAACAGCGTGATTTTTGATTGGTCACGACTGGGACCAGGAGTCAGCTTAGTTGATAAGTTGGTGTTTGGGCGTTACTGCATAGATAAAACTGGAGCAAACATAGACCTGCAAGCTGCTGCTTTAGACTGGTTGATTACTGATGCCCGTC
>CAZZVG010000627.1:0-4662 GCA_964657295.1 Iningainema sp.
ATATTTACCTGTGTGCAGTTCAATAAACTTTGCTTGGATCTTGACAGACGCTTCAATTTGTGCAGTCTCGGCATCGATAAATAAACTCACTGGAATACTAGCGCTTTGCAATTTATCAACGATACCTCCGATTCTAGCAATTTGGCTCACAATATCCAGTCCACCTTCAGTCGTCACCTCTTCCCGCTTTTCCGGGACTAAAGTCACGTAATCGGGTTTGATATCGAGGGCAATAGCCAGCATTTCATCAGTTGCTGCCATCTCTAAATTGAGATGCGTTCTCACCGTCTGTCGCAACAGGCGCACATCCCGTTCTTGAATATGCCGCCTATCTTCCCGCAGGTGTACGGTGATCCCATCTGCACCAGCTAATTCTGCCAGCACCGCCGCCGCTACGGGATCTGGTTCCACTGTCCGCCGCGCTTGTCGAATGGTGGCAATATGATCAATGTTCACACCAAGTGTAGGCAACCCTCGTATCTCCCTATCCATAGCTCGCTTTGGTGTTGATTGTAGCTGAAATCTGGGCTATGTTCGTTGGGAAATAAGGCATTTCGTATAATGAAATTACCTAACGGTGATCGAGCAGAAATATCGATGGAAAAGCTCATTGGCTACTGCTTGAATCCGGAACATCCTAGTGGCAAGCATAAAGCTAGAGTTTTTGCCTCAGTTTTAGGAATCACAGCTGAAAATGCTGAGATCTTGCAACAGCTTGTGCTTTCAGTAGCTATTGAAGGTGACGTTGTCCAGCAAGACACGACAGCCTTTGGTCAACAGTTTAAGGTAGATTGGATAGTGCCAGATACTGCTGGATCTCAACTGCGTACAATCTGGGAAATTACCTTGAAAAATCCCAACCCACGTTTGATTTCTGCATTTATGAAATGAAATGAAAAAATTTAAACTTTTAGATAGCATCGCCCTACTTAATCCGGTTTCAGTTGAGCGTTTAACCTTGGTGGAATCAGATTATACTTCTATCGAAAGTTTGCCAAGTGGACAAGTAGGAACGATTGTAGAAGTTTATGAAGAAGGAGAAGAATTTCATTATCTAGTTGAATTTGCTGATACTCAAGGGCGTGAATATGCAATGGCGACGATGAGCGCCGATGAATTTTTAGTTTTGCAGTACGAACTGACAGTTGCCTAATTGTTGCAACTCTTAACGTTCGATCTACTTATTCTCAGCCCACACCTTGGTAGACTGAATTGTGTACAAATGCTATACTCTCGTCTTGTATGCTTAATTAGAGACGCGATTTTCGGTTTTCTCAGGCACTCCAGATAAAAAGATACTTATAGCAATCAGAACATGGTAGATTCCCTAAAAAAACCTAGCTTTGAAGAACTGCGCCCAGGGATTAAAGTCCCAGCAAAGGAAACCTTACTGACACCTCGGTTTTATACCACCGACTTTGATGAAATGGCGCAGATGGACATTTCTGTCAATGAAGACGAGTTGAAAGCCATTCTCGAAGAGTTTCGTTGTGACTATAACCGCCATCACTTTGTTCGGGATGCCGAGTTTGAACAATCTTGGGATCATATTGATGGGGAAAAACGCCAGTTGTTCATTGAGTTTCTCGAACGTTCCTGTACGGCAGAATTTTCCGGATTTCTGCTGTACAAAGAACTTAGCCGCCGCTTGAAGGACAAAAGCCCTGTACTGGCGGAATGCTTCTCTTTGATGTCTCGGGATGAAGCGCGTCATGCTGGCTTCTTAAATAAGGCGATGTCAGACTTTAATATGTCGCTGGATTTAGGATTTTTGACGAAGAGTCGGAATTATACCTTCTTTAAGCCAAAATTTATCTTCTACGCTACTTATCTTTCGGAAAAAATTGGTTATTGGCGGTACATTACAATTTATCGTCATCTAGAAGCACATCCTGAAGACCGGATTTATCCAATTTTCCGCTTCTTTGAAAACTGGTGTCAAGATGAAAACCGTCACGGGGATTTCTTTGACGCTATTATGAGAACTCAACCGCAAATGTTGAACGATTGGAAGGCACGGCTGTGGAGTCGCTTCTTCCTGTTGTCGGTATTTGCCACAATGTATCTCAACGACATCCAGCGCAAAGACTTTTACGCCTCTATTGGCTTGGATGCGCGGGAATACGACATCTATGTGATTAAAAAGACGAACGAAAGTTCAGGACGCGTTTTCCCAGTCATTTTGGATGTTGAGAATCCAGAGTTTTATCAGCGCTTAGATGTTTGTGTTAATAATAACCAGAAGTTGAGTGCGATCGCTCTTTCCAATACTCCAAAATTCCTGCAATTCTTCCAGAAGCTGCCACACTACGTCTCCAGTGGTTGGCAGTTACTCCAGCTGTACTTCATGAAGCCAATTGATGCCGTGGCTATTCAAAACAGCGTGCGTTAGACAATTAAACGGTTTTGTCACAAAAAAAGTGGTTCTGCTCTGTGCTGGGCCACTTTTTTTATGCACTTCTAAGCTCTATCGTGATTAGATGGACAATCTATGATAGTATTTTCCCGTAAATAGTTCGGTAAGCTATAAAACATGTTGACTCGCGATCACACGCAGGAACTAGCGGTGTCAGTAGCAAAGGAATAGAAATGAGTGAGGGGAAATTTATCAGTTTTAGGCTTTGGTTTGGGTATTTGCTTGTTTTTGGAGGCTGCACCTGTTTGGTGTCAAACGCCTTCCTCAACTGCTCAAGATTTAGATTTAAGTCCAGAAATCATTAAGGGTAGTCCAGTTTTACAAAGATGGCGGCGTCAGGTCCCGAATGTGTTGGAAGATATTAAGAATGACCCCAGTTTTCGCACAAGGCTGCGATTTGGCTATTCTCAGTTTCCTTCCACAAGACAAGCGGCTGGGGTGAATGTTGGGATAGAGGATTTGTTCATCAATCGTACTGGTTTGACAGTGAGTGGTGAGTATCAAGCGGCGTTTAATGGGAAACGTGAAGCTTATGGTGCAGACTTACATTACTATTTGCGTCCTTTAGGTAGCTACATTAATGTTGCCCCTGTGGTAGGCTATAAGCACTTGGAAACAAACCTCTACTCAACAGATGGAGTGAATTTGGGTGTGAGGTTATTGTTGGTGTTGTCTCGTGGCGGTTCAGCAGATATTTCTTTAAATCAAAGTTGGGTTGCTCCCGGTACCGCTCAAGAAGTTGGTTTAACAACTCTATCATTTAGCTACGCTCTTACTCATAATCTCCGCATATCTACTGATATTGAAAAACAAAATGCCAGATTGAACAAAGATAGTCGCGTGGGCTTTGTTTTGGAGTTTATGCCTTAAGTGGTAATTTGAGTACGGATATTTACATCATGTTCGGATAATCACTTAATAATTACGTTAATTGTTGATGGTTAATTGCAATTAACCATCAACAATTAACCGAACATAAAGATATGATTTGTATTTAAGCGAACACTATACATCTTTTCCCGCTCCCAAATCTTTTGACTTTTGACTTTTGACTTGGAGCGCTCCCCATGCCGTCATGCTGGGGATTTTAGCGTCGTTGCCTGTCTTTTCTCCCAGCAGAGATAGATGCTTTCGGCAGAAAAACTTTAAAATAACTAAAAAGATCAGAGCGAATATCTATATAACCACCTATATATTGATTTTCTTTAAAGGTCTGCTTAAAATCAATTCTCCACGTCCTAATGATTCTAGTATTTCTGAGACAGAAATACCTAACTCCTCAGAAATCTCAACGCATCCCTGCCAACCTTCTTCAGTTACAGTTAGACGCCGATGTTTTTTAGTCGAACCACGTTTTAGTGGACGACCTTCATGCTGGAGATTTGCTAAAGAGTTCGGATGCGCCATATACTTCCCAAATTTCTCCTTACATTTATAGTCTACCAAAAAGAATTTATTTTTTCAACTACATAGACTATGATGTAGAATAGAAACCAGAGCAGTTGTCATGGTCAAAAAAAGACATGAAAATAAAGGAAAATTAATCATATTTGTTGAATTGACACAGTAAGTAAATCAGTTACGAATACAAAAACCCCGACCTGTGAAGGGTACGGGGCGAAAATTATAATTCTTCATAACTATCATGACATATCAAATAGAAGGAAAGTTCTATCCGCCGACACCAAATGTCAAAAGCTTAGTCAGGGAGAACAGCTATGGTTACTTTACTAGAAACGTAGAGTACTATTCCCTTGATGAAATTCGCCGCGATGGTGGTACTCAACCAAGAGCTGCGATCAACTTGCAGCATGTCAAGCTGCTGGAAGAACAGATGGAAGATGGGAAACAATTAGAACCCATTACAGTCTTCTACGATGGTACTGAGTACTGGTTGGCAGATGGCTTTCATCGGTGGCACGCTCATCGTAACCGAGAAGAGGACGCGATCGCTTGCTTTATTCATCAAGGTTCTCAGCGTGACGCTGTTCTCTACTCAGTCGGCGCTAATTCTGACAACAAACCTGCTCTACCTCGCTCACAACAAGACAAGCGACGGGCTGTTCTGACATTACTTAACGATCCGGAGTGGAGTACTTGGAGCGATCGCGAAATTGCTCGCCGATGTAGTGTCAGTGATAAGACAGTCGCTCATCTGCGGAATTCCGCAGATACAAAACTTAACATTGAGGAAAAAACCCATCTGCGGAATTCCGCAGATACAAAACTTAACATTGGGGAAAAAA
>CAZZVG010000628.1:0-4646 GCA_964657295.1 Iningainema sp.
TTTTCATATGTACCAGTTTACTCCTCAACAACCTGAACATCAACCTAGATATACCCGAACCACTGTTTACAAACACGCTAAAAATATAGCTGAGTTTCTCTTAATAATGTCGTTATCCACAGGTTTCACATTCCTTGCGAGAATATTACCACCTTTGTGGATAGCAGTAATAATCATCAAGATTGTAGCAATCATTTATTTAATTGCACTGGGCAAAGAAGATGAGAATAAGCGCCTATCCAGTTTCATTAGAGGGGCTGCGTTACTAATTGGTTTTGTTGGTGGTATTTGGGATATCGCTTTCGTCCTGGCTGTATTTAATAATGATTTACTAACACGGTGGATAGCGCTTGGCATTGGTGTGCTAATTACTGTGATTGCAATTGGGTTGCCGATCGCAAAGACAAAGTTTAGCAAGAACGGGTGGTGAGATGGAGTCATCAGTTAATCGTTACTCCGTTATTGGTGGTGCAGTTGGTTGCTTGTTTGGAGTTTGCTTAATGTATCCTGGTAACTTACAAACCTTAAGGGTAGTAGAGCAGCATACTCATCAGAATTCATTACTTTTTGAATACGACGACACAGATGTTAAGTTCTTAAAGCTGACAGAAAAAGAACCTGTTAGCTATCAGTTTAAGTCAATTATCTCTGGTAGCTTACCTACTAAAATAGCTGGCTTCTCTATCACTTTACTTTCAGCATTAGCTATGTTTCTGGGTGCTGAGAATGCTCAAAGAGAATGTGAAGAGTGTGAAACCAAAGAGAATATTGAGAAGTTAGCAGACTTAGCGGCGTTCCAACAAAGGCAAGAAAGCAAAGTATTGTTTGAAGCAAAGAAGTATGAGCTAGACCAGAGCGTTGAATACAAGCTATATCAGGAACAGAAGCGTAGAGAATTGCTCAGAATTTTAGAGCAAGACCCACACCAATCTGAAAACATTGACTCACTTTTTTATCAATATCAAGAAGGGTTTTATGAAACAATTCCTGAAAAAATGTACCCACAAAAAGAGGTACCTCTTTCTGAACCGCCGAACCAACAGAGTAGAGACAGTTCTAGTAATTCTGAGCCAAATCCTGAACCATTGAACCGCCCTGTTGAACCGCTGAACCGCTCTAGGGATAAGGATTATAGCCAAGAGCAGAACCAGTTCACGCCTTTGAAGCTAAACCGCCTACAGATGCTAGAAATAATTGAGCATCTACGTGCAAGTGGGATGAATCAGACTGTCATGATAGAGAGATTGTGGCAAGTTACAAAAGGTGGCTCTGCTGGGTGGAAACAAGCTTATGCAGAGTTTCAAATGTTGACTGGAGAAAGAGACAAAGAGTTTGATTAATGACCAGAGTAACGATTAGAGAATTAAAAATAGCAGCAGTGCAGACACTAATATCAAGCGCTGCAATGAGTGGATTAATTGCTTTTACATTAGGTACAACTAGGCATTGAGCCGAGATGTTTGTAAAATCATGCAAGATGGTCTGAAAACCTTTCTTATATCTACCTTTTAGCCATTATTGAAAAATTGCTGCTACACGATAAACTGCGAATATACGGTTGACAGAAGATGGAATTAAGCGTTCCATTCCAATTTCGTGTAATGCCATTTTATCACCGGAAAAATCTGCTCAAAGCCTTAATTCGGGCGTGAGAATGAGGCATTGAATTCGTTAGAAATTTTCTCGTGATCACAGGAATCAGTCGGAGCGCGTACATTTTGGTGACAATGCTACTCGCACCCCAACTACTAGTCCTACCGCTATACATTAGAGAAAACAATTACAGCCTTTTCTAAAGTGGGACATTCTTTTTGAAAAACTCCGACGATAGTACGCTGCCGCCAAGTCCTTTGCTTGCACCACGGAGAAAGCATTTCGATTTCTGATTCAGTAAAACCACGTTCGTTATTAGTCAAAACAATAGTAAGAATTTCCTTATGCCTACCAAGTTTGTGGTAGCGCTTCTCCTGTTGCTCAATGAATAAACTAGCTTGCAAAAAATCATGGCTAGGTACTCCTTGCCCACGAATTTCATCTTGACAGGGCGGTTTAGGCTGACCGTAGTTAGCGTCTAATTTTTTACGTCGTTTGGCTTCTCCCATATGTTATACCGTTAAAAGTGATACTGCTACTGGTTTAACACTCACTAATCCAATTGTCGGAGCGTTTCGATACAACACAAACCAAATTCTTCCTTATAGGCAAGCTGTTCGAGTGTTAGCACCGAACGAATCGCACTTACACGGATCTCGGCTCAATGCCACTTGCGCCCCTACGACAGCAGGCTCAGTTTTTTCCGAAGTACCAACTTTCGACCTTTTGGATATCAGGGAAGGTATCCATTGCAGACATACTGCGAAAATTGACGGAACCTCGGTTAGCGTTACCGCCAGGGCAGCCAGATTTTTCTCGTTTTACCAATATTCGGTTAAAAGTTGGGATTTAAAAAATATTTTTAACGGGAAAGGCAGAAGGCAGTCCCAATGAAAAAAATTCACTGCTAAGCATGAAAACGTTTTACTCCCCCCGCTCCCTATTTTTAAGTTAGAAGAGTGTTACAAATAAAATGGTATAAGTTTTACTATATTGCAAGGTGAAAAATGACAGCAATTCAAATTGGAATTGAGGGCGAAGGCGCAGAGGAAGCCGCTGAGGCATTACTGCAAATTCCTGGAGTATCAGGAAGTTACGAGGCTCCCGAACAAAGAGAGGTCACAATAGCTGCTATAGCTACCATTGTTGGCATTGTTGGTGGAACCGTAGCTTTAGCCGAGCAGATACGGAAGTGGTATCAGGAATGGAAAAAATCTCATTCTGGAAAGCAATTTGATGTAGTCATTTTGAGCGAGAATGGCAGGATTGTTTTGGAAGAAGCTACAGTAGAGGAAATTTGCCAAATCCTCAAAGCTTTAGAAAAATGATATGCAAAACCTCCATATTCAGCTAAAAGCACTTGAACAGGATTGGATAGAGCTACGTTACTTTTATGAGCAACCACAGCGATATGAAACGCAAAGGTTAAATTTAGCAACAATCCAAGACCTATTGCTATTGGGGGATCAAAATTACTATAAGCCGCTGCCTGATCTAAAAGGAATGGGACAGCGGTTATTTTTTTGGTTGGATGGAGATGGGCGCTGGCTGAGTCGAGCAGTTGAAAACTGTCCCAGCGATGGATTAGTTTTAGCAATTGATACAGGAGAAAAACTTGCTCATTTGCCTTGGGAGGTGCTACATGATGGCAGGGATTTCTTAGTCAAGCGGGTCAATCCTGTAGTGCTACCAGTACGTTGGCTTGACAGACCTACGGAAAAGAAATCCGTAGAAGCAAGACCATTACGGGTATTGTTTATGGCTACAGACCCGGAAGGTGTAGAACCTAAACTGGACTTTGAGCAGGAAGAAGCCAAGATTCTAGAGGATACACAACATTTTCCCCTAATTTTGCAAGTAGAAGAAAGCGGTTCTATTGTTGAGCTAGGTAAGGTGTGGAGCCGCTACATTGATGCTTTTGATGTGTTCCACATTACCGGACACGCTTCGATTCGAGAGGGAAAGAAAGGCTCTCCGAGTTGCCCATACTTTATTACCGAAACCGAAACCGGAGAACGCTACGACGCCATTGCTGAAGAAATTTGGGAAGTCTTTCGCTTTCGCCCACCGCAGTTAGTGTTTTTGTCTGGATGTCGGACAGGACAAGCTGCTGATAGTGGAGTAGTATCTTCATTAGCAGAGGAATTGATTCATGAAGGTGCTACAGCCGTTTTAGGCTGGGGTCATCCTGTGTACGACCGCACTGCTACTGCTGCTGCTGCTCACATTTACGGAAAATTAGCAGCAGGATATCGCCTTGCAGAAGCCCTTGCTAGTACTTACCAGCAGTTGTTAAAAGCTAAAGTGACCGATTGGCACTTACTCCGACTGTATGTGCGGGGAGAATGTCCAGAAGCATTGATAGAAGCGTTGGGCGATGAAATCTGGTTTCCACCAGAACCAGCATATGAGCAATTTTTAGATCCAGCTACTCAAATGGTGCGAGTAGCAACACCCCAGGAATTTGTTGGACGGCGGCGGACGTTGCAACACTGTCTCAAGGCAATTCGCAAACCTAGTAATTTTGGGGTGTTGATTTATGGTATGGGGGGTGTGGGTAAAAGTACCGTAACGGCACGATTGCTTGAAAGGATGACTGGGTATGACAGGATATTTATCTATCGTGGTTTGGATGAAGCAAAACTACTGAAATTGCTGGCAGAACAGTGTACCTCAGAAGTTGGCTTGGATTTGTTACAAGGTCATCTGCCCCTAATGCAGCGTCTAATGAAGTTTTTGACGGAAGGAATAAACCGACGGCAACAGCAATTTGTGTTTATGTTGGATGATTTTGAAGCCAATTTAGAACTTCGTGCTGACGGTGTTTATATTTTGCAGTCAGCAGTGGTGGATGTGCTGTTAGCTTTGATAACAGCTATTGTTAATTCCCACCGTCCTCACCGAATTGTTATTACCTCCCGCTACGACTTTCAACTACCAGAACTCTATTTAAATATACGTTTATATCGAGAACCTTTAGCATCTTTGAGTGGGGCAGATTTACGTAAAAAATATAACCGTCTCTCATCATTTAATTCTACCTCTGAAGTTGC
>CAZZVG010000629.1:0-4645 GCA_964657295.1 Iningainema sp.
CCACAAATATTTGTTTTAATCTATTTGTTAAGAGATAGGCTCGATTGCAGGAACTACAAATCTGAGTGTGTTGCTCCCATCGATTGAGGGGATGCAAATTTTCATTATGCTCGCTTCTACCTACATTTTTTGCTGAAGAATAGCCTTGATAAAACGGTAATGTTGCTGCAAACTTGTCTAGCCACTTGCGGTACTCAACCACCAAGGTGTCAGATGTTTTGAGGGGCAAATAGACGAATTGGAGGTTTTGTCCCAAACGCTCAATTTGTGCTTTTTGTTCAACAACGATTTGCAAATCCCCTTCTAAGATTTTGTTGCGTGTCATGATGTGATCCAACCAGGGAGGCATAAGCGTCATTTTCTTGGGGAAAAAATTCCCATAGTTTCTCACTAAAGTTCGGCATCGCTGTCTGCCTAGAGGTATAGAATATAAAGCAGTTCCTCCATACTTACCCGCTGGTTTATTGCCAAATTGATAAATGACTAAGTTGGGAGCAATAAAATCTAATGAACTCCAGGGTGCATTGGGTTGTCGTGTTAAGCGCCACCTGCCGCGAATTCCCTCTATTGAACTGCTGATCACCTCTATTTCTAGTGGTTGTGCATTTTCTCGCTCACCAAGGATACCATCATGACTGATGTAAACGTGAGCTGGGTCGATAACGTTTTCAATAAAATAGGTTTGGTCGTAAGGTAGATCGCGGATGTAATCTGCACAAAACAATCCCGGCTCGTCGTCCAACTCTGCGATAGTGGGGATGAGATCAACGTCACCTGCTTCACCTACATCAGCCCACATCCAAATAATGCCTTGGCGTTCTACAACCGGAAAAGATGACACGCAAGCTTTGACAGGAATTGTCGCATCTTCAGGTAACTGAGGAATGTGCAAACATTCACCACCTGTGCCAAACTGCCAACCGTGGTACAAGCACTCAATTCGTCCGTCGATAATTTGTCCATCGGAGAGTCTAGCTGCACGGTGGGGGCAACGATCTGTTAGACAAACAAATTGTCCATCTTTGTTTTTGAATAAGACGAAGGATTCATCGTATAAAGAAAAACTATAAGGACAATTTGTGGGCAAGTCTCGGACAAAACAGACAGGATACCAACACTGCCGCCAATTAAATTCTTGCTTTTGTTGAGATATCTCCAAGGCAGAGGTTGTCGGTGTTTGTGGTGTCTGAGTGTCTAACATCATAATTTTCTCAGGGGTTGCTATAGTCTTCTCTATTTCTATTGTAAATATTTTCCACTATCACCTCCAGTGGGCTAGGACACAACAAATTTAGCCGTTCCTCTCAGATTGACTGTAGTATAAGTTTTTTCTGCACCAGATCCTGGACCTGCAATAGTGGTACGAGTCGTGGTTGTGATACCAGGGACGTTGATCCGAATAGATTCAGATCCATTACTCAGGTTGACCAATGGAAGGATGAGAGTAAATGTCACTGTGCGTAGATCAGGGACTGCTTCCAAGGTAACTGTAATTAACTGACCAAGCTCAGTCTCCTGGATACTAATTTCCTGACCGGAGAAGTTGCGATTGGTATTATTGTCACGGTAATTTAATAGTGGGACTCCTGAGATACTGGTTTTGGAGTAACTAACCACTATAGAGCCACCACTTAGTTGAAAGGAATTGGCTTGAGTAAAATTTACGGCTTGTACTTGTTGTGCAAGTTGTACTTGTGCTTCTGTGAGCGTCAGAGCCATAACAGGCGCATTCCAACAGAGCAAGACAGTTAAGAAGATGCTAATAACCAGTGATAAGCGCATACTGTTTCTCTTAAACGGGTGTTCATGCTTAATAGTTGTCAGTCAATTCAACTTATGCACTTTATGCAGATCGGCGTGGGTATTTTGGGGTACGCATTTTCAGCTTATTTGACTTGATGGATGCAGCCCCTCTACCTGAACGGTAATATAAGGGCGGTTCGGGAGTAATCCCAATGATGCCGCTACTGAATTTCCCTAAGCCACGCTTGGACTTTCTGGTAAGAACTGCGATCGCCTTGAGCTTTGAACAGTTTCAACGCCACTTGGAAATCTGCGATCGCACCTTGCTTGTCACCTAAGTTTTCACGAGCTAATCCTCGGTTGGCATATCCTCTGGGATTTTTGGGTTCTAGGCGAATCATTTCGGTGTAATCTGCGATTGCACCTTGATAGTCTTTGCGCTCATAACGGGCGTTTCCCCGCTGAATGTAAACCTTTATGTCATTAGGGTGTAGTCTAACGGCTTCATCGTCATTCGTCGTGTCTACCCGGTTGTGTTCCTGAGATGAACTAGACTCCGGATTATAAAGTTGAGTTGGATTTGGATTGACAAGGGAACCAGGGGGAAATGGATTACTCACTCGCTTGCGATGCTGGAAGTTAAGATAAGCTTTCGGGCATTGATTTAAGACACCCTTATACAAGGCGATCGCCACTGGATTAGCCGAGCCAAACGCTTCATTATCATCCAGAAGTAACAGATATTGAAATGATTGTCGATCTGGCTTTTTTTGACCAGCCATAACTGCACAAGTTGTTGCTGTTATCTGTTGAATGTTTGTTTGAGCTTGAACGGCTTCTGCATAAAAACTAACAGTACTAACTCCACCAATCAAGCTAAGTGCCATTATTGAGTGTGTAATTTTCATATCGCTAAGAATGTCAATTCTTAATATATCTACTTCAATTATCCGCTTAATAAATCGGTGCGGACTACCAGTTCTAGAACAATTTTACCTGGATTTCTCACAAATATTTAAACGACTCTAGGACTTACGCATTGACAGGAAATACCAAATATGCGGTATGGGTTTCAGGCATGAAAACCTGATTTTTCGATCATCTTGAGCGCGATCGCCATAGGGTGGCGGTAATTGTTAAAAGCCTGGAACGACAAAATACTGTTAATACACATGATGTCCTATTTGTACAGTGCGTAAGTCCTAGACTCGCCCAAAATGAGAGATGCCACTTAGATTTCAGATCAAATACCCTGTCAAGCTACTGTCATAATTCTCACTGTGTCTAAAATGCTCAAACTCAATTCAGGATAAAAGTTTTGGTAATAGCGATCGCCTTTCCAAATTTCTAGCTTGCGAGGAACAAATTTTTTTCTCAACCTTAGCTATCTTCAAAGTATCGCTCAGTGGTACTTATGGCTTACGAATCTTGGTCACAAGTGGTAATTCGCACAGTTATTGAATGGGAAAAACAGAAAGAACTAAAATTTGCCTCGGCTACTCTAGAACCGAAGCCAGAGATGAAACGGAAACACAAAATAGCTTAGTAAGAATACTCAATGGTTGTCACGAAGTTTCCATCTACGAATATTCTTCTAATGCAGCCCTGGAGTATTGCCCGTTTATCCTGTGGTTTTAGTCCTTGCCAGTAACCTTTGTTAGAAAAAGCCTGGATAATTCGTTCCTTAGCAATGAGGAATTGCTTAGACGAATTGTCTTTTATTGCTAGTGCTAGTACAATCTGCTCTCTAAGGAGATCTTTGGCTTGATCGATTGCCGGATTTGGTGGGAGTGTTTCCAGCGTATTCAGGGAACCTCGGAGTGTTTTCACCTCTGGCGGTTCTTCTACAGGCTGCTCGTCGGCTTCCACCAAGTTCGCCAACCGTTCAGCTTCTTTTGCCAATAGCTCAACGACTTGGACATCCAGAATTTTTGATGAAATCATGTTTTTGTTGCTGCAACTGCCTGCTTTGTATAAACGGCATTGGAAATAATAGATCGCTTGCCCATCCTTATTTACCCGTTTGGCGTGGCGTGTCATTGATCCACTGCAATAAGCACATTTGATTAAAGTAGAAAATGGGTTAACCTCGTTATCGTCTCTTGAAGCCCAACGATTGTTTCTGTTTCCCCGGATAATCTGCTTGACTCGCTCGTGTTCAGGGCAGGTGATTATCGCCTCATCATCATGGGTTCCCCATTTTACTTTCCACTCATCAAAGTGTTTGCGCTTCCCCTTTGGTTTAACGTAAGTATCAAAAGGCAATCCCCCTGCATAGACAGGATTAACCAATATTGACTTTAATCCTGGGATTGACCATCTTAATCCAGACCAAGGATAACGCCAAGGATGGCTAGTATTTACAGGTGTAAATGCAATATTATCAAGGTCATCGTCGTTGATCACCTGTAAAACCCTTTCCGGCTTATTCCAATTAAAAGCGTTTACCTCGATCCCAAAATCTGAATGCAGTTTGCGCACCGTAGCAGCAACTGAACCGCACTCAAAAAAAGTCTTAAAAATATGCCGAGCTAGATCAGATACTGTTAACTCTATCTTTCCTTCCAACAAGCAAACGCACGGTGAACAGTCGCGGATATACTTGTCATTGAGGACGCGGTAGCCCAATGGAGCTATCCTATGACTTTTTCCCTGGCTGATTCGATGACGACGTTCGCTTTTCAACCGCTCCGTCACCATCTTCACTTCAAACTTGGCGGCGGCAAGTAGCATATCAATCGTTAATTCCCCTCCCAAGCTGTCAGGATCAACCCCTTGATCCAAAGCAACCAGTGTAATTCCCTTTGAGCGCAACACTTCCAGCAATGAATAAAACAACCGTGATGATGATCCAATGCGGTCAATCCGAGTAAATTGTAGTGATTTTACCTTCCCTGCTAGA
>CAZZVG010000630.1:0-4639 GCA_964657295.1 Iningainema sp.
CCAACAACCCAGCCGACAAATCAGTCAACGGACAATACGGATGCGAATGAGCAAAGTGCTGAAATATATTGGCTGCAAGACAGTGGTCAAAAATTGCAGTTGGTTCCAAAGCAAGTTAAAATTCAAGCTAGTAAAGACCAGCCCGACCAATTTTTAGCAGCAGCTTTTCAGACCTTGTTAGCAGGACCTAAGGAAGCCACTGATTCTACCACCATCCCAAAAGGAACAACGCTTTTAAGTGTGAAGGTGGAGGAGAATGCCGTTCATGTTGATTTATCTGAACAATTTTCTAGTGGGGGTGGTAGTAGCTCAATGATGGGCCGCGTGGGGCAAGTTGTCTACACAGCCACAGCTTTAAACCCAGATGCCAAGGTGTACATTGACGTGAATGGAAAACAGTTAGATGTTTTAGGTGGAGAAGGTTTGGAGTTGGAACAGCCCCTGACTCGTGAAAGCTTTAATAAAAACTATTCACTGTAGGACTGTGTCCACCCAAAATAGTGTTTGCTTTGGCGGGGAGTCACAGAAGAGCCACCGCTTTGTGCGAGTGTGTCGCGAAGAGGCGTAAGTGGCGTTAGGCAGTAGTTTATCTGGGAGTGGGGAAGAATTTTGAAAGCTCTAAAAATCCTTGAAACAAGAATATTTATTTCGTCTTCTTCATAAATAAATAACGGTGCTATACCTGTCAGGACATATATGGTACTTGGGAATGGGTCATTGGTCATTCCATTCCCTGTTACCGTTTGGGCTTCTATATAAGTAGCAACTTATGCTACCACATGCTGTGTACAACTTACTTTGTGGTCACGAGTCAATAGAAGTGAGGATTTAAAAATCTTCACTCCTTACAACTTGCCATTTAAAATCCGAAAGTTACGGGCTTGCTGTTCTAACCTGCTGGCGAGGCGATCGCATACCCGATTGCACAATTCAAAAATCATTTGATCTTCCACCCGGTAATAGGCGCAAGTTCCCTCGCTGCGGCGGCTGAGTATTCCTGCTTGCCACATAACTTTCAGGTGCTTAGACACATTTGCCTGAGAAGTATGAGTTGCCTCTACCAACTCTTGTACACATTTTTCATCATCTTGCAGTAGATGCAACAGCCGCAGACGCATCGGTTCACTTAACAAGCTGAAGTATTCAGCTATTTGTTGTACAACTTCTGGTGGTACAGGCAACGCTTGTTTCATCAGGATTGACCCGTAAGGACTCAACTAAAATTTTTACAATGAGACATTCGATATATAGATTAATACTTAATCAGGGTTAATGCGCATTAAAGGTTGACCATATTCTACAGGTTCGCCATTTTGCACCAGAATTTCGATGACTTGTCCAGATAGTTCAGCTTCAATTTCGTTCATTAGCTTCATCGCTTCAATGATGCAGACTGTTTGACCGCTGCGGATGCGATCGCTCACTTCCACAAATGGTTGTTCGCCAGGAGCAGAAGCACGGTAGAATGTTCCCACCATTGGAGAGAGGACCTCCACTAGCCTCTGCTCGTTCGTTGGCGGGGTGCTTGGTAACGCCGTGCTTCCGGTTATCAGACTGTTTTCTACGCTGCTCCTCGTCACAATAGTTTCTGTGACTTCGGGTGAAATCACCTGAGGCGTGGATGGTGTTGATGTTAATCCCGAACCACCTACAACACCTAAGCCTGCTTGTCCAGACAATATCTGATTGCTGATGCTGCTCGCAGTCTTGCGTACTGTGAGCTCAAAGTTATCACTTTTTAGCGTGACTTCCGCAAAGTCTGTTTGTGCAATCGTTTCTAGCAGTTGGCGGATTTGATTAAAGTCCAATGGCACAGCTTTTATTTCCTCATGCAATCAGGTAAAACAGAATTGATAGTATAGCGAGGCAGGAGGAGAAATCCCCTACATGTTAGGGATGAATCGGGAGAGAACTCTTACTCTCGACCAAGATACGAATCTGTACGAGTGTCTATACGAATGCGTTCTCCTTGAGCAATAAACAAAGGCACCATCACATTCGCACCAGTTTCTAAAGTTGCAGGTTTAGTGCCACCTGTCGCCGTATCACCTTTAACACCTGGATCTGTTTGCACTACTTCCAACACCACAGCGTTGGGTAGTTCCACGTCCAAGACTTGATCGCCCCAACGGATCACATTGGCTTCCATCCCTTCTTTAAGGTATTTGACGCGATCGCCTATCTGCGCCGCGCTCAATCTGCCTTCCTCGTAAGTCTCCATATCCATAAAGACGTACTCCTCGCCATCTTTATAAGTATGCTGCATTGTACTTTTTTCTAGGGTGGCTTGGGGCACTGTTTCTCCTGCACGGAAGGTTTTTTCCACCACGCTGCCATTTTGAGCATTTTTCAGCTTAGTGCGGACAAAGGCAGAACCTTTTCCTGGCTTAACGTGAAGGAATTCCACCACTTTCCACACAGAACCATCTAATACAATAGAGACGCCCGGTCTAAAGTCGTTACTGGAGATCATGCAAATTTCAAAATTTAGAGGACAATCGGCATTTATTGTACCCTTCTAGAGGAGTATTTAGTCATTGGTTCTTAGTTATTTAGTCATTCAACTAGCTCAACCTGTCCTCCGGGATTAAGCAGAACGTTTCTCCGAACCCGGCAGCACACGGTGGAACCCTTGTTACTTCAAAACTACGCCTCAAGAATGATTTCGTCGTTTAGATATTGACTATTTTGTAGTGTTTTAGTAGCATACTTTTGTAGTATCTCCCTTAGTTCCCATTGATTGGGCTTGACTAATTCAAAGGAATTATGGAATCAGCCAAATTTCAAGATATTCTGAATTACTTCCGTCCCTACTGGAAGCTCAGTGTTTTCAGTATTGCTGCCTCCAGTATCTACGGAATTATTGATTTGGTTGTACCTTATGCCATCGGGCAGATTTTAAACGTTTTATCTGGTGAACCATTAGACAAACCACTGAGTAGTGCGATCGCTACTTTTGCTGACGCCATCAATTATCCAGTCAGTAAACCTTTATCTCTAGGTATCTTACTGAGTTTAATTTTTGTGATCACTGTATTAAGAGCACCCACTCAACCTTGGTTAACGAGTTGGTTTCACTGGGATATAGCTTTAACGGCACGTCGGGAGCAGAGTCAAAAAGCCATAGAAAAAATTCTCACTCTCCCACTGGAATTTTATGACGAAAATAACCCTGGACGTATTGCCGCAAGAGTCGCCAAAGGTCTGTTAAACCACACTTGGAGTTACCCTGGAATCGCTGGACAACTGATTCCTAAATTTTCCCGATTGTGCGGAATTTTTGTGTTTATCTGGTTTGTGGAGTGGCGGATTGCGATTTTATACTTGATTTCCTTTGTCGCTATCCTGATCTACACTTTGACGAAGTTGCAGCGGATCGTTTGGCACGACAACCGTTTGGATAGATATACAGAAGACACTGAAAGCCGGACATCCGAAATAGTTAGCAACATCAAAACCGTCAAAGCATTTGCTACCGAAGCACAAGAATTACAACGACAAAAGCAACGTTTAGCCCGTGAGTTAACCATAGTTGATTATCGCATTCACAAAAGTTATGTGAAACTTGGTACTTTGCGGAGGACTGTGATTCAGTTCTGCTTGTTTACGATCCTCGGTTTGACTTTAGCGGCAACATTAAACGGAAAGATTTCCCTTGGTCAATTTATTATGACACTAACTCTTTCCAGCATGGCTTACGAAGAGTTGGAACCCATTAGCATCCTCGCGGAGGATTTTGCGCGTCGCTATCCTGCAATGCTGCGGTATCACGAGTTTCTTAAACAAAAGGACGAAGTCGATACAGTTGGGCTTTTAGAACTCCAGACGAGTACAAGCACAGCGTATCAATTTACTGGCAAAATAGAGTTGTCTCACGTCAGTTTTGAATATGAAGCTAACCGCCGAGTTTTGGATGACATTAATTTATTGATTGAACCTTATCAAACGGTGGCGTTAGTCGGGCGATCTGGTTCTGGTAAATCTACTTTGGTAAAGTTGCTACTGCGGTACTTTAAACCTCAATCCGGTCAAATTCTCATTGACGGTGAAGATATTAGCACTTTGGACGTCGGCAAATACAGGCGCAGGTTAGCGATCGTTCACCAAGAGGTGGACATTTTTAACGGTACTTTGCTGGACAATTTGAAGTATGGCAAGCTAAGTGCTAGTTTTGAGCAAGTCGAGGAAGCTTGTAAAATAGCGAGACTGGATGAAGTCGTGCAGCAGCTACCTCACGGTTACTACACAATGGTAGGTGAAAGGGGAGTTAGGTTATCTGGTGGACAAAGACAACGCTTGGGAATTGCCAGAGCTTTGCTTGTGGAACCAGATGTGCTGATTTTTGACGAAGCTACCTCTAGTCTGGATTATGAGTCGGAACGTTCTATTCAGATGGCAATGCGATCGGTTCTGGGAACCCGCACGACAATTATCATTGCCCACCGTCTCAGTACAGTCCGTGAAGCAGATAAGATCGTGGTTTTGGATCAAGGCAAGATTGTCGAAGTCGGCAGCCATGACGAACTTTTACAGCAAGAGGGAATTTACCGCCGCTTGCACTCTCTCCAAGAATCAGGTGAAATCTTGAGCTAATTTCTCACTCCTAATTTTCTTTTCAACTCCCCTTGGCAATTTAAAA
>CAZZVG010000631.1:0-4636 GCA_964657295.1 Iningainema sp.
TGAAATCAAATTGGCTGCATTCGTGACACTATATACATTACCAATATCAGAAAGGCTGTCACCGAAGACATAGAGCTTGCTAAAGTGTGGCTTGGCTGCCATCGCTCTCAATGGAAAAATAAAGGACAAAATGGAAAATCCCGCCGCAATAATTTGTTTTTTCACTGCTCCACCGTGTCATAAATATATTGCTCATTATTCCGCAAGATGGGTAATGAATGTATAATTTTTAGTGGTCGTTCTTGAGCACTTTGATGGACGAAACACTACAATTCGTTCTTCTATAGAAAACAACGAAACCAGTATATGTGAGCAACCTCAAGTGATGGGCAGTGCGCTGGCTCGGCTCATTCTCGATCCCGCACTAGATCAGGTGACAGGTCGATATTTTGATGGACTAAAGAAAATTCGATCATCTGATGACAGATCCCCGACTTCTTAAAGAAGTCGGGGATCTTGTTTTTAGACTAGTTTTTTACGTAGGAGTGCGATGTTACGCAACTAACTCTTTCACCTTTTTGATGATGCCTTCAGGATCGATTCCTTGATGGGGAAACTGTTCCCACAAACCGCCGCAGCCTTCTTTGTGAGTACCAAGGTGGGCGTACTTCGGTGTCAATCCGCGCTCGAGCAGCAATGAACCAAAGCGGCTGCCCAATCCTGTACGACGGTTAAACGATTCAACAACCAAGACAAAGGGAGAAGCACCAATTTTTGCCAGCACTTCTTCATCAATCGTGTTCAGTGTCGGTTTATTAATCAAACCAACATTAATTCCTTCCTGTTTGAGGCGTTCTACAGCATCAACGGCACGGTACAATGCTTCCCCAAAACTGACGATATAACCAGCAGTTCCTTCACGCACGACTTCATCTTTACCAGGGACAAAGGTGTAGCCTTCGCCGTATAAATCTTTGCCATTGCTATCAAGAATATTTGGGGTTTTGGAACGGGTAGAGAAGACAAATCGCAGTCCGGGATTGTGGAAGATTGCTTCAACACAGGCAGTCATCTGAGCTGCATCCGCAGGGAAATAAAGCTGCGTTTCGTAGCCGTCATCCAGTCCATTGTCGGCAAACATATTATTGATGCCAAAGTGACAAGTGTTGTCAGCCATATCGTCCACACCGGAGTGGGAGAAGTGACAGAGGACATTGGAGTAGTTTAGCCGTGCCATCGTAATTTCCGATATGCACATCTCTAAGAAGGCACTGAACGTACCAAAGATGCCCTGCTTGCCTTTTTCCATCCCAAAACCAGCTGCCGCAGAGAAGTTCCCCCGCTCCATGATGCCGGAACTGATAAAGATTTCTGGGTAAGTATCGTGAATAATCTTCAATCCGCAGGAGCCTTCAAGGTCACTATCGATACACATGACCTTTTCTTTGCGTTCGGCTTCACTCATGCGGCTGAGGACGGATACCACTGCTTCGCCAAACACGCCCCGGTTAGAACCGGACTTGTTGCCAGAACCAATGAATTTGTATGGTTGCTTGGGCTTTTCGATGTTCTTGAGGTAATTGACGGCTTCGGTTTTTCCGTGCTTTTCCAGGTAGGCGATCGCCTTATCCACCGGGATAACATCGTGACCGTGAGTTGAACCCTCTATTCCTTCAATCCCTACAGCCATCTTACGCTTGTTGATCAAAGCAACAGGTCCATCAGTGGTGATTGCCTCACAGATCCGACGATACAAATCATCCAAGTCTTCAGGGTTTCCTTCATTAACGCTCAGCCCTTGACCAGTCAGTGTTTTGCCAACACTGAAACCAGGGAGATATTTTGAAGGATGTCCGGCAATGGTCACATCGTTGTCATCGACGAGGAGTTTCACGTTTAGCTTCTTAGCAACTGCTAGACGTGCTGCTTCCGCATCGTTCCCTTCTTGCTGCGAACCATCAGAACCGAGGCAGAAAACCACCTTGTTGGGATTTGCCATCGCTACGCCATTGACATAAGGCCACATATGCCCAAGTCGTCCAGAACTGAATTTTACGCCAGGTGTTAGTCCAAGTTCGGGGTGTCCGGGTAGTTCTGCATGACCTTCACGGTAGTGAGCAAGACGCTCAACAGGCAATTCACCATGTAGCGCTGCCATCAGATATTGTGTAGCAACTCGGTGTCCTGCCTCATCAAAGAAGATTGGCACGAATTTATCTGGTGCCCCTCGGAACAAAGCATCGAGGATGACAACCTCTGGTACCGTATCGTATGGACCTCCAGTGTGTCCGCCTACACCTCTAGCCGCTCCCGTAGCGGTGAAGAAAACAATCGCATCCCGGCAAAGCTGAATGTTGGCGAGCAGTGTCTCCCGTTGTTCCGATGTGAGAGTAGGATTGGCTGGATCTAGTGCCAATTGCTTGTAAGCACTAAGATCTATTGGAAAGGTAGCTTTAGTTGTCGTAGCAGTCATATCTGATTTTCCTGAATCTAAATGATTGGTGAGACACATCGAATCGACATCGTTGGCGATCCACTGCGAAGGCAAACCATATTTTTATGGTAGATTGCTATTGAACACTGCCAGTTAAGATTAAGTCTAATTGCTTATTGATATGACAAGCAAGATTATGAGATCTGATTATGTTGGGAATGGGGAGACTCTAATTAAAAATTAAAAAAATAAATAAGGGGTAGGGTAGGGAGTGCAATCACAAGCTTTACGGGTACTCGATATAACATAAAGCTTACTTAACTCAGACCACTGCGTCAATCCCAGACAAAATCTCTAGTCAAGGGCGTCTGCTGCCTGTTACTGTCAGTCAAAATTCTGTTAACCTGACAGTCTATGCTGTCTTGGGAGATAGCGATCGCGTCCTACTAACAGTAATTAACAAAGATAGCACTCAAAATGCTACCTTGGCAATCAATCCAGGATGCCAATTAACTCGTACCTCAGTACTGCGTCTTACTGCCCCATCCCTTGACAGTACCTCCTAAGAAACACATTTTCAAACCCATATATAGCAAGGCTTTTAGAGATATAAGGAAAATGTGTTTCTTTCATATTTCACTTGCGGTACGCCGCTAGTCGGAGGCTCAGATCTGACTCTCGGTGGTGATAGTGTTAAATCAGACGCTTCTTGGCAGCCGAAAACATCAGAACAAGCACAGATGTCAGAAAATATTGCCTCAGTTAAAGTTCCTGCAGCCAGTGCAGCGTTAATTACATTACACTGTCAACAACCCACGGCTTAAAGCCGATGGGCTTCAGGACTAGTTCAAATTTATACGCGAACAATAAGATTCCCGACTTCTTAGAGAAGTCGGGAATCTTATCCTGAAATCTGCAAAGGATTGCTATGATATTAATTACCTGCTTGAAAAATTTGGCTGACAGTCAAGTTTAACTCTGGGAAAGTTGGTGATTGAATGCGATCGCCACTACGAAACTGAGTCACTTGGTACTCACCCTCAACTAATAAGTAAACTGAGATAGTCGGTTGTTTGGCATCGCCGATGAATTTGCGACCACCTAAACCGAGATAGTCCACAATCCAATATTCAGATATTGCGATTTCTTCGTATTTACCTTGTTTTGTGAAGTAGTCATCGCGCCAATTTGTACTCACTACTTCAACTACTAATGGAATTGATGCACCTTGAGTAACGGTAGATTCCTTTTTCCATAGCGGTTCATTTACTAAGTTAGAGCGATTTATCAAAAGTACATCAGGTGAATAACCGGATTCTTTCTCAGATGGTTTAACTAATGCTGTTTTGGGAATGAAGTAAGGAAGATTTAAACGTCTATATTCAGCATTTAGCTCGGATGCCAAAAATCCAATAATCTCCTCATGATCGCCCAATGGTTGCGGCATCTCTATAATAACTCCATCATGTAGTTCATAACTTCCACCGTCAGGCTTCCATTTCACGAATTCTTCAAAGGTTACTAGTTTCGGTAGGGCTTGAGTCATCTAAAAAACTCCTATGAACCTCTTTCTACAATACCTACAAGGACTGTCAATAATGCTTCTAAATTATCAGGCAGTGAATAAATAGTAATATCTTCTACGATCTGTTGGGCTTTAATATCAAGTATCCCAAAACGCCAGACATCACCAATAGTCACTGCACCATAATGAAAGGGTTGTTCTTCGACTTGCGAGAGTGCAATCAACTCAACTGCCATTTGAGTAAAACCTCTTGTTAGATCATCATTTTTGGCTTCTACGACTAAAAGGCTTTGGGTTGAGCGCAGTAAATAATCAAAATTTCCTTTTAGCCACTGATTTACTGTCAGTGGATACTCAATTCTTAACTGACAGTCACAGTAGTACGTTGCAACTTCTAGTAGTATGGGTGCAACTAGAGTTTCTCGGCGTGCGGTTTCACTTGTCAGACTAACTCTTGGCAGGGTTCGATTGATGCGCTCGCTTAATTCTGTCAGTCTGTCAAGTGGTTTTTTTGTTTTTGGTAGCGAAAGTCTTGAACGGATTAAGGTGTAGCCGAACTCGGCGAGGATTTCTTCTGGCTCATATTTCATCTCAAAATATGATCGGAAATTGAGCCAACACCGCGAACTAAAGTTACGCGGATTCAGGCTAGAAGTTGGGATTAGCTTTTCGTCCGAACCTATTTGCACAGGATAACTATCTGGCTAAACTTTTCTAGCTTATTGGAGAACCGCTCT
>CAZZVG010000632.1:0-4630 GCA_964657295.1 Iningainema sp.
ATTCAATGACACTGAGATGTCCGCGCAGATCTGCGGCACCGGAGAAACCTTTAGCATACCAAGTCATATGTTTGCGTGCTTGACGCACACCGCGATCGCCTTTATACTCATACAATGCCTGTAAATGATACTTGGCACATTCCAACCGTTGAATAGAAGTTGGTGGCGGTAACTGTTCTCCTGTTTTCAGAAAGCAGTCAATTTCTCCCACTAAAAATGGATAACCCATAGTCCCACGAGAACACATGACACCATCAGCGTTGGTTTGCTCGAAACACTTCACTGCCGACTCAACCGAGAAAATATCGCCGTTAGCAATGACTGGGATACAAAGAACTTCTTTAACACGAGCAATCCATTCCCAACGAGCGTTACCATTGTAACCTTGAGCGCGGGTACGTCCATGTACCGTAATCATTTTTGCGCCTGCGTCTTGCATCCGTTGAGCAAAGTCAAGAATTGTAATTTCTTTGTCATTCCAGCCGATACGGGTTTTCACCGTCACCGGCACATCGACTGCCTTAACGACTTCTCGAACAATTGCTTCAGCCACTTCCGGCTGACGTAACAACGAAGAACCACCACCATTCTTCGTAATTTTATTAACAGGGCAACCCATGTTAATATCGACGGTATCAGCGCCTTCTGCCACCGCCTTGATGGCCGCTTCAGCCAGAAAATCCGGGCGACAGTCAAATAATTGAATGCTGATCGGTCTTTCTAGAGGATCTACCTCCATGATTTTGGGTAAGTGTTTGACATAGTGCAACCCTGTGGCATTCACCATCTCCGTGTACATCATCGAGTCTGGTGCGTAGCGACGTACCAAACGACGAAACACCAGATCCGTCACTCCAGACAAAGGCGACTGAAGAACTCGACTTTTCACCTCTAGCGAACCAATTTTGAGAGGTGTTGAGAGTTTAGTTTTCAAGCTGGGAGAGAGCGTGACCATAAATCATTGGCTAAAGGCTGACAGTTAATGAGGCACTAAGCTTTTCTATTGTACTCAGGTATTAGCTAAAAGCTGAGTAAGCGGAGCGGATAGCTTTAACAAAGACGGCAAACACCACTTTGATGTTACGGTTCACCCCAATTCGTCCAAGTATTAATTCTCATACATTAGACAAAGTGAAAGTAAATCAATCGATGAGTCAACTAGATTAATCCTGAAGCTTACTTAACCGTTCCATAAAGGTTCGGAAAACCACCCTTCATGGAGTGGCTACATAAGCCCAGTATATATAACAGCATAACCTAGAGTTAAAACTCTAGAGAAAAGCCAGACCAAAGGTAATTGTGCTGAATTGGCAGCAAAGCCAGTTAGCTCAAAAAATCGCCCTTAATACTCAAACACATTCATTTGTAGTTATACGGAGCCAAAACTTAAAATGGCAAAAGTAGTTGGAATTGACTTAGGTACGACAAACTCTTGCGTTGCAGTGATGGAAGGTGGAAAACCCACAGTTATTGCTAATGCCGAAGGTTTTCGGACAACGCCTTCAGTAGTTGCTTTTGCAAAGAATGGCGATCGCTTGGTGGGGCAAATTGCCAAACGCCAAGCAGTGATGAACCCAGAAAACACCTTTTACTCGGTCAAACGCTTCATTGGACGTCGGTATGATGAAGTTACCCATGAAGCGACAGAAGTTTCTTACAAAGTTCTGCGTGATGGCAACGGCAACGTTAAAGTAGACTGTCCCATTGTCAGCAAACAGTTTGCACCAGAAGAAATTTCCGCACAAGGTCTCCGCAAGTTAGTTGAAGACGCCAGCAAATACATCGGTGAACCTGTCACCCAAGCGGTGATCACCGTACCTGCTTACTTTAACGACTCCCAGCGACAAGCAACTAAAGATGCTGGTAAAATTGCTGGCGTTGAAGTGTTGCGGATCATCAACGAACCGACTGCGGCTTCTCTAGCATACGGCTTTGATCGCAAGAGCAACGAAACCATCCTCGTTTTTGACCTTGGTGGTGGTACCTTCGACGTATCGATCTTAGAAGTCGGCGATGGCGTTTTTGAAGTGTTGGCTACATCTGGTGACACCCACTTAGGTGGTGATGACTTCGATAAGAAAATCGTTGATTTCTTAGCCGAAGAGTTCCGAAAACAAGAAGGCATCGATCTGCGGAAAGACAAACAAGCTTTGCAACGTTTGACTGAAGCTGCAGAAAAAGCGAAGATTGAACTTTCAAGCGTCACTCAAGCGGAGATTAACCTGCCGTTTATCACTGCTACTCAGGATGGTCCTAAGCACTTGGATACAACCCTGACACGCACCCAATTTGAAAAACTCTGCGCTGATTTGATTGATCGCAGTCGCGTCCCTGTAGAAAACGCGCTACGCGATGCTAAGTTAACAAAGAACGATATTGATGAAGTCGTGTTAGTTGGTGGTTCTACCCGTATTCCTGCAGTTCAACAAGTGGTGAAGCAGGTATTGGGTAAAGATCCTAACCAAAGTGTTAACCCTGATGAAGTTGTGGCAGTTGGTGCCGCCATTCAAGCCGGTGTGCTTGCTGGTGATGTTACAGGCATCTTGCTGTTAGATGTGACACCACTATCTTTAGGTGTGGAAACCTTAGGTGGCGTTATGACCAAAATTATTCCTCGTAACACCACCATTCCCACGAAGAAGTCGGAAGTCTTCTCCACTGCTGTAGATGGTCAAACTAACGTGGAAATTCACGTCCTCCAAGGCGAACGGGAGATGTCAAACGATAATAAGAGTTTGGGAACCTTCCGCCTTGATGGTATTCCTCCGGCACCGCGTGGCGTACCTCAAATTGAAGTGACTTTTGATATTGATGCCAACGGGATCTTAAATGTCAACGCTAAGGACAAAGGCACTGCTAAGGAACAATCCATCAGTATTACTGGTGCTTCTACCTTAGATAAGAGTGACGTTGAGCGGATGGTTAGAGAAGCCGAACAAAACGCGAGTACTGACAAAGAACGTCGCGAGAAAATTGACCGCAAGAACCAAGCTGACTCTCTAGCATACCAAGCAGAAAAGCAGATCCAAGACTTGGGAGATAAAGTCCCGGCTGCTGACAAGACTAAGATCGAAGCTTTGGTAAAAGACTTGCGAGATGCAGTCTCGACAGAAGACGACGAACGCATCAAGAAGCTGATGCCAGAACTACAACAAGCACTGTTCTCAGTTGGTAGCAATATTTATCAACAAGCAGGCGGCGGTGATTCTGCTGGTGCTAGTGCTGGTGGTTCTTCTTCTTCCTCTTCATCATCATCCACGAATGCTACCGGTGACGATGTTATTGACGCTGATTTCACTGAGTCAAATGAGCCTAAGTAGTCTTTGAGATGTAGGGCAAATGCCAAGATTTAGTTAATCTTTATCCCCCCTTAAAGAGTATAGCCCCCTAAAATACGGGTAAGCGAGCGTTGAGGGATATGGCATGGGTTGGGGGGATTTGCCAGGTATGAACACATCACATTAAGTTCAATTCCATCACCCTATCCTGTGTATGTCTCTGGATGGGGATTTTTTTAGAAAGGAGTCAAAATGGCTTACCCACAATCGCCCTGGATACTTCAAGGCTATGCGATCCTCTGTGCTCACTTGATAGATACTCAGCGAGTGCGATCGCTGATTCCCTCTGAACTAAAAATTATTTCTGTATTGCCTGGTAAAACCGTTGGCGGTATCTGTTTATGTTATTACGGTACTGGCTCGGTAATGGAATACAGTGAGTTAATTGTCGTTCCGGCATTTGTGGGTTATCAAGGTAAGATTGGTAGTTGGATTTCCCATATATATGTAGATAATCCTGATTCGGTGGCTGGTGGTCGAGAAATTTGGGGATTACCTAAGGCATTAGCCCAGTTTACCTGGGAAAAAGGAGCGCATGTCACTGTCCGTCAAGGAAATCGGATTTTGTGTAGCTTGAAATACAATCGACCAACTCTGGTATGGCGACAGTGGTTGAGTGGATCTAGTTTCAGTACAATGAACTCCGATCTGCTCAGCTTTTCATTTGAAATAGAATCACGTTTGGGGTTTGTTGGTTCTAGATCAGAAGTTCCTCTTGAAAGTCCTTTTTCTGTTATAGGTTTAGCTCAGCCTTTTTTAACTGTTCGTTGCGAACAGATGAGTTTGAAAGTTGATGCACCAAAAGTTTTAGGGCACCAACAGAAGGAGTGAGGAGACACTCAACAATATTATAATTAGCGGTTGCACAAGCGCTGTCGCATGGCTCGCAAATATGCTCTCACGGGAATTTGATAAATTTCAATAAATAGCCAAATAATAATTGATAAATGTGACAGAAATGTTAATACAGCCCAGATGTATGGTACCCAAGACAAAGGAGTATCTAGATGGGGTGGAAAATTGTAAGCGACTATTGCAATTAAAGCAGTGGGAAGGAATATAAAAATGCTGGCTGCTATGATATAACCCCAACCAAATTCCATCCCTTCTATATGGGCTTCTGTCCAACTAAAGCCATTCCAATGCCAAATCAAGGGAGGTTGTCTAGAAGGCATCTTGATTTGTTGCTCCTCTAAGTTAATCGTAAAAATCTGTTGGCAGAACTCACAAGCCATAGCCTCCATTAATGGCATATTTGTAATCTTACCTACATGACAGACTGGGCATGGGTA
>CAZZVG010000633.1:0-4629 GCA_964657295.1 Iningainema sp.
ACAAGGAGTCATCCCCCGTGAAGATGTGGGAGTTTATTTGACGGCGAAAGAAGGGCAAGCGCAATGTTTTGTGTCTGCTAATCATAAGTTGATCCAGATTTTAGCTCAACAAACAGGAGAGTTTGAGTGTTTGACTCCATCTGCATTTGTGAGCAAGTATTTAACAGAAATTAAGTAGATTAATGATTACCTACCTTATCACCTAAATCTTTCAAAATGCCCCCACTATATTTTTTACTCTTAGTTAGCTTTTGGTAATGTACTTCCATCTCCATTAACAAAAGCCCAACGACTGATGACGCGTCCGCCGTTTGCTAAGCTTCCTGATAACCATTGTGGCACAAAGCCATAGCCTCCTTCTTCCCATTGCCCTGATTCTATTGTCCAGAATTTTTTACCTTTATTTCCACCATTGACTCGCCATGCTAGGTTAGGGAAATAATAATTTCCGGGACTCAATTTGCTTAATTCTGACTTTAATTCAGGGATGGCATTTAAAGAAATCGCTCCTTCATAAATTGTCTTGTTTCCAGAACGAGAAAATTGAATCTTACCTTCTGCTCCACCTGATGGGCTGGCATTCATTTTCATCAGCTGCGGCTTAAGTGTTGCATTGGTGGGATAATACCCTTGATGATTTGTTCCGGTTGCACGATATCTCCACAACTCACTGTTGTTTCCGGTACTGTAAGTTGCAAAAAATTCATAGTCTACATCTGCAGCTAATGCTTTTTCATAAAGAGGATGACCTTTGAGTAAGTCGTCAGGATTGTTTTTTGTACAATCTATATTAATAAATAATCCATCTTTATTATCATCACCTTTGGCACCGTCAACTCGATTTTTTCGGAACCATTCATAGCTGGGATTAAATGGCGGAAATGGTTCGTGGCGATCGTCTACTACTTCCCCAGCAAAATATAAGTTATTGTCATCCCACGCTACTTTAAATTTATATGTCCCATCACCCATATTTGTCGCCATGATATCAGACCAGTCTTTCAAATTCCCATCGACATTCATCGTTTTCTTGGGCGCATATGCTGATTGGATTTTCCAGGAACCCGTTTGAGGTGATGATTTTCCATTTATTGATAAGGAGTAGCTAAGATTGTAATTATTATCGCTATTTGTCCCAGTATTGATGGGAAAGCTTAATATTCTCTGTTCACCAGGTTGGAGATTTTTAAATCCTCTACTGTTTGTTGATAATGTCCATCCCTTTGGAGGAGTTATTGTTAAGGTTCCGCTCCGAGGTTTATTGACGACATTCTCTACTTTTATATCAATTGTCCGACCTTTAATAACAGTCCCTGATAAAGATAATGCTGTGACTTTTATTTCGGTTTTTAATTTAAAATCAGTATTCTTTAATATCTGCTTTAACTGTGAAGCTGGCATATCTGCGAGTATATACACGACTTCTACTGGTGTTAAAGGAATATGACTCAAATTGTTTATTCTATTTCCTTTGTAGTCGTAAACTTGAATGCCTGAACCATTGATAGACATGGTACCGGAATACTCGTCAGAAGGAACTTTACCTTTAGCTTGATGACCTCCATCGGGAGTCCAGGGATTACCTAAATCACCATAAAATGGTCCATTAACAAATACTGCTGCTCTGGCACGATTATCTACTGAATAATTGTTCTTAAAAACAATTCCCCACATTGATTTTGATTGCGGAAATACATCATCTACTATTTCGGTTCCTTCCAATACCCGCGTCATTGTTCTATATGCATCCTTCGCAGCCTCATTATCTTTGATATCGTGCATTCCATGTCCACTCCAGTTAAACCAAAAAGCTCTGACTGGTCTTTGAGCATAATGACCGGCTAACATATGAAGTAGGTAACTGGAGGGGATTGTCCGAGCTACCCATAGATCTTGATCTGAGGAGAACATGTCACGATATGTTCCAAACTCTGTTTGCCAAGCGCCTGAAGAACCTTGGGTTTTAGAAAATTTCCGATCTAAGGTTAATTGCATCAATGTGGCATGGAAGGCATTTGGACTGGGGAACGCATATGCATGGTTTACAGAGCCATCCACATATCCGATGTCATTTCCCTTCGCATACATGACATCTCTGTTATAAGCGAGGGAACCTCCGCCAATTAAATTGGCATTTGGAAACTGGGGTTTTACTTTATTCCAAATTTGTTTAATGATGTCCCTATATTCTTCAGCAGTACCACCATTCCATGCCCACTCATCAACCCAAGGTTCATTCCAATGCTCGTAATAAGGCATTAAATCGTGAGTAGCCGCTACCCAATCATATGCTTTTTGTACGTAAGCATCTCTATTTTTTGGTGGGCCTAATTTGCCCTCTTTCCAATCTTGCGGATAAAAAAGAGTTTGTAATGAAGATAAACCGTAACTTTTTAAGGTATTTATTCTGTCTCTAAGTTTTTGAGGATTTCCATCCCATGAATCAAATTCAACTTGAATACCCCGTATCCATTTGATTCCCAAATCTTGAGAGACTGCACCTATAAATTTTGGATCGCTGTAACCAAAGTCTAAACCAAAGGGAGAATTAGGAGCTAATCCAGTGTATTTTGGCGGTAATTGTGCAGAACTGTAACTTGGCGAGAATTGTCCATAAGTTATACTCAGTACCAAGCATAAGAATCCTATAATTAAAGTTTGCCGCAAGTTTCTAAAGCCTAATTTCAATTTAAATATTTGTGGTTTTGTCATATCAGTTATTTATTATGGCGTAGAATATCGCGATCGCAGTATTAAAAATTAGTCTTGGAAAGTTAAGCTTATAGAAGTTGCAAGGAGGGTTCCTAGGAAGCGCACTCGTTCGCTCAAGGAAAACCGAGAGTATATGGAGTTGATAGCAGGATAATATTATCATAGTTGACTGTCGTTTAGTAGCGTTGTGAGGTAGCGATCGCCATTAGAAGGAAGCGAATTAGGCCGACTTCAAGAACTTTTTGCAACACTTAGTACTCAATATTTTTACAACTTGTATTTATTTATAATTTTTATGTTATTAGTATATATATCTACCTCGCACTTGACAAATAATACTGGCGTTAAATAAAGTCTTTTTTGTTACCAGGGATTAGTCAAATACTTATTAAGTGTGGTTTTCAGTTTATGTTGTTAACCACTTAGTTATGATTTGCAATAATTAGAACAAAATGAAGGTTCATTTCCCCTTGGTATCTGTTATTATCCCCGCTTACAACGCAGAGGCTTTTATTGGTCAGACATTGAAATCTGTTCTATCTCAAACTTACAAAAATATTGAAGTTTTAGTTGTTGATGATGGTTCCCTCGATAGAACTGCTGAAATTGTGGAATTTTGGGCACAAAAAGATCGTCGTGTGATTCTATTAAAACAATCAAACGCAGGAGTGGCGGCTGCTCGTAATTTAGCAATTAAAAAATCTCAAGGTGAATATATCGCTCCAATTGATGCTGATGATATTTGGTATCCTCAAAAACTAGAAAAACAAGTGCAATGCATGTTAGAAGCAGACCAATCTGTAGGATTAGTTTATGCTTGGTCTGCGTATATTGATGCAGAGGATAACATTATTGGAGAATATTCTTCTTTCCAATATCTAAACATGCGTAGTATGGAGGGATATGTTTACCCAGCTATGCTCCAAATGAATATGCTTGGTAACGGTAGTGTGCCTCTAATCCGCCGTTCTTGCTTTGATAAAATTGGCTTTTACAACTGTAAGCTTAAAGAGCAAAATGCTCAGGGTTGCGAGGATTGGGATATTTACCTACGTATTGCCGAAGTTTATCAATTTCGAGTGGTTCCAGAGTTTTTAATCGGTTACCGTCAATTAATAGGAAGTATGTCTAGATGCTACGAAGTCATGGCAAAATCTTATGATCTGGTCATGGCAGATTCAAAGAGACGACATCCAGAAATACCTACTTATATGTATAATTGGTCTGCCAGTGATTTTTATACTTACATTTTAACTACAAGTAGGGAATATGGAGACTATTGGAGTACTTTAATCTGGCTGAGTAAAGCCATAAAATTAGATTTTTATCGACTTTTACAAATTTGGGTTTATCAATCTTATTTTACATGTATTGTAAAAATATTATCTAGGAATCTAAGATATTTAATCTTACAAAAAGATGATTTGTTAGGAAAGTCTACAAAAAATAGTGATCCTAAAAATATAGCTGTTGAGCGAGTGACGACAATTGCCGATATCCAGAAAGAAATGCTTAAACCACAAGTAATTCCCCGGAAACCCTACGGTAAGATTAGGTGGCAAAGATGGTTACGTATTGTGCAGCTTTGTCGAAGTTGCTCTTATAGTGAAAGAGCGAAAATTCCTTCAAAAATTTGTTAATAATTTCTCAAATATTCGAGCAAAGAAGTGGTATGATTAAAGAGGGAAAGGTAATTAAAACACTATTACCACTACTGAAAATTTATCCTTGGGCAATTCCAACAATTATTACTTTAGGGATATTATCCTCTCTTTCTGAAGGATTGGGTATTAGCTTATTTATTCCGCTTCTACAAAGTTTAGCTCAAGCAAGCACTCAAACATCCAGTAGCAATTTTTTAGTAAAAGATCTCAATCAAATATTTAGACATGTTTCGCCTAATGACCGTCTGATAAT
>CAZZVG010000634.1:0-4627 GCA_964657295.1 Iningainema sp.
AAAAATTCGGGAGAGCTGACTCATTTTTAAGTCACTCCGGAGAATTTGATGCTGAGTACCTTCGCCACAGTCAAACAACCACATCTCTGCCCTTTGCGGTAATCTCAGGGCGACACTGGAAACATTGCGCGATCGCGTGGGTACACCGGAACTCGTCCCTAAGAAAGTTATCTGCACAGTGTTCTGCCTGCCTTCCTCTTACTGAATTTGGCTTTTGATCAGACTTCTTGCATTTATTGAGGCAAAGGGTAAATCAGTTGGGTCAAAGCGATTGTTTTTCCCTTTTCCCTTTCATCTGCACACCTTTTCCTACAAGAGTACAAAAGTTACTTTCGCACTTTTCATTCTTGTCTATTCTCTATCATACCGGGTGAGTTTGAGGGATTTGCTGAACACTTGGTAAGATATTGCTTGTGTGCCTAATAGTCTCTACCAAGCATTGTTGCGTTATTATAGCATATTTTTTCTTTTTTATACATACATTGAAGAAAATTAAAGTTGTATAATTATTTACAAAATTTTTGCTCATGAAGAACATTTTTATTCCTTAAGTATTCCCATAAAATTTTGATAAAGTTGCCAGACAAGTTTTTGAAAGATTTTTTTCGGTTTGATTTTCCCAAAGCAATGGTTACGGAGAATCAGGTCAAGATGATTATTTATGATGCAGAGCGTGAGGCAGTTTACAGAATATGCGGTGAGTTAGCTCAGGAGCAAAGATATGAATTGGGGAATTGTGGAAGTACACCAAGATCCCCGACTTCGTAAAAGTTGTCGGGGATCTGAGTTTTGTGTTGAGTCAATAAAATCGGTTAGGAGTGGAGCTGTGGCGCATTAGCCGATGGCGTATTGCCCAAAAGCCGATCGCGAATTCCTCTCAATTGTTCTTGAGTGTTAACAGGCGATCGCGGCGGTGGTAATTCAGTATTGGGCCAATCTGATAAATCATTACACGGACACGACTCAGAACCCATACCTACACTCGGTAGAGGTATGGGCATACTGCAACGGGCGCAATCCGTAATTTCCCATCCAGGCAACAGCAGTTCTGCTACAGTTTCTTGTGTACCTTCTAAATAACAATGTTCTGCTGCTGACACAATTTTTAGCCAGCACTCTTCAAATTCATCACTGTAGCGATCTCGTACAATGACGTTATGCGGCTTTAAGCTTGCCGCACCATTCTCAGTTATAACCTTCTTACCTAGTTGAAACCAGTAAGCGAGGTATGTTTTAACTTCTTGTTTAGATGCCATACTATAATTTTATATTTAGTTTTTTGGATCTAGAATATAAAATCTTGAATAAATAATTAAGACTAGATTGCCACCCTCGATCTTAGCAAAAACTGAAACTGAAGTCATCAATAGTGAATTGACCGTCAAAAGCGCAGAAGGTAACAGTGTGGATGTTGGTTGCAGATACTGATATCAAAGTATTAGGTGGTACAGTAGAGTCAGAATTTGCCAGATTGGCTCCTACTAATACAGCCTGAGTTAGGAGTTGGCAATCGCTGTCATATGCCGAAAGCACTAACCGTTGGGAACTTGTAACAACAGCACTTACAGATTGGACGGGTTGCTTGAAGGTGACTTCTAAGAATCCACCTTTGGGCGCTCCCATCAACACTAATTTACCAGAATTCTTAGGAAATGCTGGGTTTGAGGGTTCTATTGCTATACAGTTGTTAAAAACGACACCGTATTCTCCGTACTGTTGCTCTACTGCCTCAAAACATTTCAAATTTTCTAAGCTTAAAAAAGTGCGTATTTCTACAGTCTTTTCCAGTTCAACAACTTCATCCACCTGAAGCAAAGCTGGAGTTATTTGCATATCAAACTTGTTAAACACAAACGTAGAGTCTTCAAAATTTAGTTCTTCGTCCGAGCGAAGACTAATCTGCCTTACCATTACACCCCGCTTAATCATTGCCTTAATAATTAGGTTGCTATTTACATTTAAGAATTTATTCAACAAGCAATTAGCTTGATCAAGTAATTATAGCTATTGGTTAATTCATGTGAGCATTATCAGTCTTTTTCACGTTCTAACTTATCAGTAATGTTTCTGATAGACTATCATAAAAAAAGCTTAGGGGGTCTCACCCCTCGGTTATAGGTGCTACCAGTGCAAGTCTTGCTAGAGTCATGCTTTAGAGCGAAAACAGGCAAAACCGCTGAAAAAAAATCACCAAATCTTTACAAGTAAACCCAAGATTTCATATTTACTTATTAAAGAGAGGGACAATCAGTAGATCTGACATTTAATCTATCTGTGGTAATAGCTGAGTCCAAGGGGAGATGAGAGAATAAGTATAGACCGTGGACTAATGATTATTACTTATGTTTCAGCCACCAGGATTCGAGCAACGCTCCGTAATTACCTCGTTAGGTAGAATGGTGTACTATACTGCCGCTAGCTCACCTTGGCAGGAAGATACGATTAGCACAGAGAAGGAAACTTTAGTGTTCCTACACGGCTTTGGTGGGGGCTCATCGGCTTATGAGTGGTCAAAAGTCTACCCGGCATTTGCCAGCGAATATCGGATTATCGCGCCAGACTTGATCGGTTGGGGAAGATCGGAACATCCAGCGCGTGACTATAAGGTTGAAGATTATTTGACGACAATTCGAGAGTTTTTGCAGCAAACTTGTCAGCAGGCAGTCACAGTCATTGCATCTTCTCTGACAGCAGCTTTTACTATTCGAGTCGCGATCGCCTACCCTGAATTATTCAAGTCCCTCATTCTCTCAACACCTGCTGGGCTTTCGGACTTCGGCGAAGATTACTCGCGCAGTTTCTTTGCTCAGATAGTCAAAGTTCCTCTGGTTGACAAATTACTATATAGTACTGGTATTGCTACGACTAACGGTATTCGCAGTTTTCTGGTAGAACGGCAATTTGCTCAACCCAGTCGAATCTACGAGGAAATTGTCGAAGCTTACCTAGAATCAGCACAGTTTCCAAATGCTGAATACGCAGCACTATCTTTTGTACGCGGCGACTTATGCTTTGACTTGTCACTTTACATTCAACAACTCACAACTCCCACTGCTATCTTCTGGGGACAACAATCTCAATTTACCGGTCCGGAAATTGGTCGCCGCTTTGCCCAAATGAATCCGCGAGCAATCCAGATTTTTCAACAGATCGACAATGTTGGTCTGACACCCCAGTTGGAACTACCAGCAGTGACAATTGGTTTAATCCGAAAATTTTTGCATTTGCTAAATCAATCACCTGTATCAGTGTGATCCCATTGAGGATTTTAGCAATCCTAAATTATTTGTGAGACTCTGACCCCCAACTCTGTAAGAGTCGGGGGTCAGAGTCTTGCTGTATGGTAACAATATTTTTATAATTGAGTAAAAGAATAGCAAGCGGTTCTATGCAGTCAGCGACCACCAGTCCAGTCCGTTGGACGACTTCCGACCTAAAAATTTTTGAGGGCGATCGCGTCAATCGCTACGAGATTATTAACGGAGAACTGTTTGTGACCAGAGCACCAGATTGGAAGCATCAAGCAGCTTGCATCAATATTGGGACAGTGTTGAAGCTATGGTCAGATAAAAGTGGTTTGGGTCAACCGGCTGTTACCCCTGGGGTCGTTTTTTCAGAATCAGATAATGTGATTCCTGATGTTGTCTGGGCAAGTCACGAACGTTTAGAACAACTACTGGATGAAGCAGGACATTTAACCGCTGCACCAGAGTTGGTGGTTGAAGTGTTATCTGCGGGTAAGAAGAATGAATCTCGCGATCGCGAAGCCAAGTTGAAGTTGTACTCAGTACAAGGGGTTCATGAATATTGGATTGTTAGTTGGCTTGAACAAAAGGTTGAAGTCTATCGGCGATCCCAAGGGATTTTGAAGCTGACATTAACCCTATACAAACAAGATGAATTAACAAGTCCCTTGCTACCTGGTTTCAGTTGTGCCGTCAGTCAGTTCTTTTAGCGTGGTTGACGACTAAGTTGTAGAGATACTTCCAACCGCAGCGTCTCTTGTACGGGCGGGTTTTGTCAGATGTTGTGTTTGCTCCGATGTGATTTGGATGAAACCCACCCCTACGCGCCTCCTGTACGGGCGGGTTTTGTCAGATGTTATATTTGCTCCGATGTGATTTCGATGAAACCCGCCTCTAAGCTTTATCCTTAATTCTGATGTCAATTACGGTGGCGTTAAAGTTGTAATTGAACCCATCTAACTCAATAGGAACGCCAATTTTCAGTTTACTTGGACCAATAACTGGACCATTATCAGTGATTTGCGCTTTCCCAGCTAAAGTCAAAATCATATCTGTACTAAAATTGTTTGTTTTCGGATCGGGTATCTCTTTGACGGTACCATTCGGTTGGGTAACTAATATTGTTTTAGGCAGTTGTTGAATTGATTGAATCTCAATGGCACCATGAGGTTGATTGCGGATAATAATATTTGTTTTGTTACCTTTTGTTAACGACTGGCTGAATAACTCTTGAGGGTTGCGAACATTCAATCCCCTGACAAGTAAATCTACTTCAATAGGCTTCATGATATTGCCTTGGGCAAGAGAACCAGATCCGCCTGGGAAGACAAAGATGCCAAATATAACTAGTAAAATTACGAGTGCGGCACCTAAATCGAGGA
>CAZZVG010000635.1:0-4627 GCA_964657295.1 Iningainema sp.
ATCCTGGGGAGCTCGATAGCGAAGTTTATCGCCATCAACCCACAATTGGGCATCCTTTGCCGCAAGCTCTTGGAGAAAGTCAACTAAATTCATAATTCACCCTCTATCCAACTGTCCTGGCTTGATGTAGCTGCTGATGCAAGAGATGCATAGGAGGTAGAGCGAACTTCTATTGGTAGTTTGATGACCTCCAAATCATTTTCTAAGGGGGAAGATGGGAGTACTGATGGCATTGTGCTTACTATGACTAATTCCTTAAGCAATAGCTCGGCCAGTTGGACAATGCTAGAGCCATCAATGAACTTTTCTATGGGAACATTGAGATCAAGGTCAGTAGCGATCGCGTTTTTGAGTTGAACAGCCATCAAAGAATCAAGACCTAATTCCACTAAGCCTTGGTGCAGATTTGAAATTAATGATTTGTCAAACCCCAATACCCTAATGACTTGCTCTTGCAGATAAGCTACTAAGAGATTTAAGCGATCGCCACTTTGAGCATGCAACAATCGTGGTAAAATATCTGAGCGTTCCACGGACTGTTTTTGAAGTTGCGCTTTCTGTGGTTGCCCCTCAAGCAGTTCTAAGAGTGGTCGTTTTCCCCTTGCTTCATAAATCTCTTTGAATAAAATCCAATCGACATTAGCCACGGTTGTCTGGACACAGTCAGATCCTAACAGATATTCCAATGCAGCGAGGGCATCCTCAGGATGCAAGGACTGCACTCCCATTCGGGAGAGCCACGTTTGGAATTCCTCTACTGCCATCCCACCGCCTGCCCACGGTCCCCAATTCACACTTAAAGCAGGCAGTCCCAGTCCTTGACGATAATAAGTCAACACATCCAGGAAGTGGTTTGCTGCGGCATAGTGCGCTTGTCCCTTTGACCCCCACACTGATGCAATTGAGGAGAAGCTCACGAAAAAGTCCAACTTCATCTCCTGCGTCAGTTGATGAAGAATCCATGTCCCCACCACCTTGGGGCGCAGCACAGAATCAAAAGTACTCAGATCCATGTCTTTGATAGCTTTATAGCCAGGAACACCAGCAGCATGAACAATCCCTCGCAGGGGTGGCATTGTTGCCTGAACCGCCTCAAGCACTCTTACCATATCTCCTTGATTAGATACATCTGCCTTTTGGACGCTCACCTTGGCTCCAAGTTGTTCCAGTTCCCTCAGAGTTGACTGCGCCTCATTTGAAGCAACGCTCCGTCCAGTGAGCACCAATTGTCTCGCCCCCTGAGACACCATCCACCGGGCTACCAAAAGTCCCAAACTACCCAAACCCCCAGTAATTAGGTAAGTGTCATCTGCGCAAATCGCTACTTTTTTGGATTCTGACAGTTGCTTAGGCACCAAGCGAGCAACATAGCGATTGCCGTTGCGAAAGGCGAGATGGTCTTCCCCAACAGAATCCTCGATTTCTGCTAACAGCTTTGTTGCTTCATCACCAGTGGATTCTGGCGCTAAATCGAGCATTCCGCCCCACAATTTGGGGTATTCCAGCGCCACTACTTTGCCTAACCCCCATAGAGGAGCTTGCGCCACCCCAGGAAGCTCTAAACCGACTGACACCGCCCCCCGCGTCACTAACCACAATCGGGGTGAGGCTGATTCATAGTGCTTGACCACCGTCTGCAGCAAATACAATACGCTTCTACAACCCAGATTTTGCGCCTGCTCCAGAGTTGGGATGCACAGCGCATCTGGCAAAGCCGCCTCTAAACTCCAGAGGTGGATTATCCCCCTTAATGACGGAACTCCGGCTCCTAATACCTCTTGAAACAGACGCTCATAGTCCTCAGGGCTGGTCGGGTTGATGCTCCAAGTTCCTGTTTTTAAGGTTTGATATGTTTCCCCAGTATAAACCAGAATACTGTTCTGCCCACGCCGTTGTAAAATTTCTCCTAGGGCTTGTCCCACACCACCAAGGTCTGCAAAAACCACCCAAGTTCCTGGTGCGTGCCCTGGGCTTTCCTGTTGGGTCGTCTGCAACCGCTGCGGCATCTGCTGCCACTGTATCTGGTACAGCCAATCTTTGATGGCAGCAGCTTGTATTTCTTGTTGGTGTTGTGCAACCAGGACTTCTAGCAACTGGGGCAGTATTTTCATCTGCGCTTGTGAGAAATTGCCTGCCCCCTCTAGCTGCTGTGCTAACTGTTTTATATTCCCTTGGTGCAGCAGGTTCACGATCGATGTCTGGATTTGTGCTTGGGATGAGATCTGTGCTTGTTGATGCTCAGTTTCATTGTTTTTCCCCCAATAGCGCTGTCGTTGGAAGGGATAGGTGGGCAGCACCACACGCCGACGCCCGTAGTCCCGGTAAAAACCAGACCAGTCTACATCTGCTCCACGCACGTATAGTTCCCCCAAACTCTGGAGTAATACCCGCCAATCTTCCTGTCCCGGACGCAAGGAAGGCAGCCACACTCCCACTTCTTCTGGTAAACAGTTGCGCCCCATCCCCAATAAAGTTGGTTTTGGTCCTATCTCCACAAACACCTCGTAACCACTCGCGTGAAGTGTCTTGAGACTTTTGGCAAATTGTACGGGGGAGCGCAAATGACGACACCAGTAATCAGGCGAGATATCCTCTGATGTCAGTTGAGATCCTGTCAGGTTAGAGATGATGGTCATTTGGGGAGCGGCATAGGTCACCTGTGAGGCCACCTCATGAAATGGAGCCGATACTGGCTCCATCAGCGGTGAGTGGAAGGCGTGAGAGGTTTGTAGCTTTTTGGTCGTTATTCCTGCTGCCTCTAGCTCAGCACAAATTGCTTGGACTGAGAGTGCCTCGCCAGAAATCACCGTGTTTTGCGATCCGTTGAATGCGGCAATTGCTACTTTTTTATTATCTATTCTAGTAATTTCACGTATATTTTTTTCTTCGGCAAACACTGCTACCATTTCACCACCAGGAGGTAAGCTCTGCATCAATCGGCTTCTAGAAGCAATCAGCTTCAACCCATCCTCCAAACTCAAGACTCCGGCTACTGTGGCAGCAACGTATTCCCCGACACTATGACCCATGACAGCATCAGGATGAATCCCCCAAGATTTCCACAGTTGCACGAGAGCATATTCTAGGGCGAATAGGGCAGGTTGGGTGTAAGCGGTCTGGTCTATTGGTGAAGTTTCCCTTGGGTTAGGATAGAGGACTTGCAGCAGTGACTGCCCCAAGTATGGACGCAGGATTTCATCGCAGCGGTCGAGGGCGGCGCGGAAGACGGGGGCATTTTCGTAGAGTTGGCGTCCCATACCTAGATATTGAGATCCCTGACCTGTGAAGAGGAAGGCTACCTTGGGCAAACTGCTGCTGTGTCCCTGAAATACCTCTGCTGTTTCCTGTCCGCCTGAGTAATCTGCTAGCTGTTCACGCATTTGTGCCTCGGAGGAGGCAACGAAAGCAAGGCGGTGGGTGAAATGAGAGCGGCCCGCATTTGCCGTATAGCAAATGTCTCCTATGTCTTTGGACGGATTGGCAGCTAGGTAATTCTCATACCGAAGTGTTAACTGCTTAAGTGCCTCTTGAGTCTTTGCCGATAGCGTTAGCAGATGCGCTCTTGCTTCCACGGACGCTTTGACAGGCTCTAATATCGGTGGCTCTTCCAACACAATGTGGGCATTGGTGCCGCTCAGCCCAAAGGAACTGACTCCTGCCAACCGCCGCTTTTCTCCTGACAACCAAGGCATGGGCGACGTTGGAACCACCACTGGTAGTTGATCCCAGTTGATGTAAGGATTGGGCTGTTTGAAGTGTAGGTGAGGTGGGATCTCGTTGTGTTGGAGGGAAAGTACCACCTTAATTAAACCTGCAACTCCTGCTGCTGCTTCCAAGTGACCGATGTTGGTTTTCACCGAACCAATGACCAGGGGATTATCTGGCGATCGCCCTTCACCCAGTACAGTTCCTAAAGCTCTTACCTCTATGGGGTCTCCCAAAGACGTCCCCGTACCGTGAGCTTCCACATAGTTTATTTCAGAGGTATCTACCTTAGCATTCTTAAGTGCTTGACGAATCAACACTTGTTGAGCAGAGCCATTGGGAACCGTCAAACCACTACTAGGGCCATCGTGATTAATTGCTGAACCCCGAATCACAGCTAAGATATTGTCCCGATCTGCTTCAGCATCCGAGAGACGTTTAAGGACTAAAATCCCGCAGCCCTCGCCCCGAGTAAAACCATTGGCTGCGGCATCGAAGGTGTAGCAGCGACCATTAGGGGAGAGGGCATGAGACCTAGATAGAAAAATATTTGCTCCTGGTGACAGCATGAGTTGTACCCCGCCAGTCAATGCCAGATCGCACTCTCCCGTGCGGAGGCTTTTACAGGCTGAATGGATAGCCACCAACGAAGAAGAGCAAGCGGTATCCATAGATATGCTTGGACCCTGTAGCCCTAAAATATAAGACAACCGACCAGACGCAAAGCAAAAGCCATTACCCGTACCGTCATAGACGCTGATACTTGTAGGGTCACTGGAAAGTTGCAATTGTGCATAATCATTTTGACCGATTCCTACAAAAACGCCAGTTCGGCTACCAGCTAAAGACTTGGGTGCAATTCCAGCTTTCTCCAAAGCTTCCCAGCTCACCTCTAAGAGTAACCGCTGCTGCGGATCTATGC
>CAZZVG010000636.1:0-4623 GCA_964657295.1 Iningainema sp.
AGGCGTTCTGTGGAACGTTTCTACATAGGTATTCCGTAAAAAATCATCAGTAGGATTACTTAGCCAGGAGAACACCTTCCACAGAAACTCGGTCTGAATTTACAGAACTGGCTTCCTGTTAATTTATAAGACATACAATAAGGAAAACTGGTAATTTCTGATTTGACTTCTTGTAACACTGAACTAGTTTCTAATTTTTCAGTGAGTCGAGTTTTAAGACTCAGAAATATAGAAATAAGCCTGGGTAATATCAGGCAGGCTATAGTTACGAGCGCTACCAAGAATAGAGCAGTCATCAAACTCACAGATTATGTTCTCCTTTTACAAAAAAGTGCTGAGCAAAAAGCAGGTGGTAGACGGTTGGGTGATACGTCGTAGATGGAATCGGTTACTATTCTTTGTTTTGAAGGTTTTTCCCTACCTACTACATACGTTCTACACACGACTTTTTTTCTTTTTAGTTTTCAGGATTTACGCAAACAGATCCGTACACTTACTCATGAGAACTACTCAAGCTAATGAACGTTCTTCGATTAGCCATTAGCAACAAGAGCATTTTTGTTCGCGAAGCATTGAGTAATGCTATATAAGTAAAGCATATCATAACTTTTTGTAAATAGATCTGTAAATTTCTCAATCTCGCCACAGACAGAAGAAATTGTGTCCATTCATGTCGGTTATTTTGGTTTGAAAGCAGAATATGCTGGAAAAACAAGTCATTTACTCTTTAGGCGATATATTATGGTGAAAACACCAGAAGATAATCCTTTATTAGCAAACATATCTGAGATAGAGCGCCTCAGAATAAGGGATTTGGTAGATTATTCTCATATCCAATCGCTACCAGAAATTTGGCCTTTGGTAGTCAAGCAATTTGGTAATGCCGTCGCTCTCCAAGATCCTCATGCGAAACCAGCAGTTGTTCTAACTTACACCCAACTCTGTGAAAAAATTCAGCAATTTGCGGCTGGGTTGCAGGCATTGGGAGTGAAAGCAGGCGATCGCGTCTCTTTAATTTCTGACAATTCTTCTCGCTGGTTTATCGCCGACCAAGGCATAATGATGGCTGGGGGAGTTGATGTATTGCGGAGTTCCCAAGCAGAAAGGGAAGAACTCCTGTTTATCTTAACAAACAGTGGTAGCAAAGCGCTGATAGTCGAAGATTTAAAGACACTGAAGAAGCTTCAGCCGCGTCTGTTAGATTTACCCATTCAACTCGTCATCGTGCTTTCAGATGAAGCACCACCGACAGACGAAACTTTGAAGATTTTGAACTTCACCCAGTTAATGGAAATTGGGGCAAAACATACCTTAGAATCAGTCTGGCAAACCCATGAGACTCTAGCAACCCTCATTTATACGAGTGGCACTTCCGGCAAACCCAAAGGCGTGATGCTGAGTCATGGTAATATATTGCATCAAATTGTTGCGTGCAGTACAGTTGTGCAAGCAAAAGTTGGAGACATTGCCCTGAGCATTCTCCCTACGTGGCACAGCTTGGGACGTACTTGTGAGTTTTTCTTACTTTTTCAAGGTTGTACACAAGTATACACCAACTTGCGTTCTGTAAAACGCGATTTAAAAGAATTTAAACCTCAATACATGATGTGTGTACCGCGTCTATTAGAATCAATTTATGAAGGGGTGCAAAAGCAGTTCCGCGAACAATCGGCTGCTCAGCAACGTCTAATTCATTACTGTCTGGGTATTAGTGAAAAATATATCAAAGCGCGGCGAATTGCCCAAGGATTGAGTTTAGAAAATCTTCATCCTTCCAGGGTAGAGAGACTCGCTGCTGGTATAACAGCATCTACTCTGTTTCCCATTCACGCCTTGGGAGGAAGATTGGTTTATGCCAAAGTTAGGGAAGCAACGGGGGGAAGAATCAAGCAAATGTTTAGCGGTGGAGGTGCGCTACCTAAACATGTAGATGACTTTTTTGAGATCATTGGTGTAGAGATTTTGCAAGGCTATGGTTTGACAGAAACTTCTCCTGTCACTCATGCACGTCGTGATTGGCACAATTTACGAGGTTCTTCCGGGCGACCAATTCCAGCTACATTTGTGAAAATAGTAGACCCCGAAACTCGCCAACCTCTGTCACCGGAGAAGCGAGGTTTGGTTCTCCTCCGGGGACCACAAGTTATGCAAGGCTATTACCAAAATCCGGAAGAGACGGCAAAAGCAATTGACACCGAAGGTTGGTTTAATAGCGGAGATCTGGGTTGGGTGACGCTACAAAATGACTTGGTATTGACCGGACGAGCCAAGGATACAATTGTATTAACTAATGGAGAAAACATCGAACCATTACCAATTGAAGATGCGTGTTTGCGATCGCCCTACATAGATCAAATTATGCTTGTCGGACAAGATCAGCGCAGTCTTGGTGCTTTGATTGTCCCGAATTTAGAAGCCCTACAAAAATGGGCGGAAACTCAAAATTTGCCGCGTCTACCAGAGAAAGACTCAAGCAACAATGCGACGACTCATGCTTCTACGGTAGATCTGGAAAGTAAAGCGATCCAAGATTTATTTCGGCAAGAATTGAATCGGGAAGTACAAAATCGGCCCGGCTATCGACCGGATGACCGCATTAGTCCGTTTAAACTAATTGTGGAGACATTTTCGATTGAAAATGGCATGATGACTCAAACGTTGAAAATTAAGCGACACGTTGTTACGGAACGCTATCGCGATATTATTAACGGGATGTTTTCTTAAACTTCTTACCTACACACTATTGAGTGAACGTGGAACAAATACATATGGATGTCTCCAAACCGCAGTTGCTTTTGAAACGAATTGTTAATGTCAAAGCCATCGTCACTACCCTTTGGAAAGAGGAAGTGCAGCAGCAATTACAAACTCAGATCAATCAAACTGATCAGCAGCTGCAACAACTAGATGCCCAAGGACAGCGGGCAGTGGCAGAAATTCAAAAGCAGAGTCTGCAACCCCCAGGGCCTCAAACCCTGCAACAGATTGACAATATCCAAGTCCAGATCAATCAAAAGAAAAGCGAATTGCTCGAACAGAAAAATCAAAGTCTGCAAAATCTGCAACAAGTGCAGTTTCTGGAGTTGGATCAAGAAGTCAACCAATTCCAGATGGAAGGCTTTTTCCGGGCAGAGCCGGGTGATAACCTAATTAGCAAAATGCAGGTAGAAATCGTGCTTCGCGATGGCATTGTAGAAGAAATTCGCGGTGATATTTAAAAGTTAGGAGAAAGGAGACAGGAGTGATTATTCTGCTCCACTCCTTTGAACTCCTCACCCGCCCTACGGTTCGTCAAAAGTCAAAAGTCAAAAGTGAGCCAGTGCGGTGGACGGGTTCCCCGGCATAAAGCAACTGGCGTTAGCGCAGCGTTAGCGACGTAGGAGCGTCACCCCGAAGGGGTCAAAAGTAAGAACCACCATGAAATTGCTAATTGCTAACTAAGTCGGTGGGAATAAACAGAACTACGTTACAACATGTAAATCCACCGGAAATTCTCACTAATGACCAATGACAAAGGACGACCTTCACCAGTTAACTTTAATTGTGCCGATCTAATTAACAGCTATTTGATAATCTCTGAAAAAGGACAACGACTCGCAAGCTTATCGGTAGTTGCTCGTTTTTCTCCACGGTTCCACAATCGCTTGATCAAACCCCAAATTCCTTGCTGTTGAATGCTTTGTTTTACACCAGCTGTTAACTTTTTTAAGAACAGGCTGTTGTCAAAGAAGTGTTCCACAGAAAGAATTTTCAAATCATCTGTGACGTAGGCAATACTCATACCCACAATCTCCACTACATCTAGTGTGGGTGTATAGTCTTTGTATGCACCACTAAAAGTTCCCCAATGCCGCCATTTGAAGGCAACCTTTGGTGGACTTGAGAAAACCTCTAGCACTTCCCAGAGGAATCCGTTGGGAAAAGCTGTATGGAACAGTTTTCCCGAGGATTCAAAAGTTTCCTCTGAAGCCTGATAATGTTCGGTATCACTGATAAATAAATTGTAGGTACCAGAGAAAGCCACATCTGAAGCTGTGTAGGCAGGACCACCATTACTGCTCATCCGAAACTTATCATTGACAACTGACAACCATTTTTGTGGATCTGTTTTAAAAGATACCTCCATTTCAAAGGTTCTCACCAAGTTTTGTACGATCTCTTCTAATGAACCCTCAAGGTGACGGTGAGTACTCTCCTTTGCGAGATTTTCATTGGATTTGGTATAGTCTGGGGGTTTGCCATAACGCCATTCGACATCATGACTTTGTTCAAGAACTTTGTCTCTGTGCTGAACCCATAGAGGAAGGTTGTTATTTTGTGTTGCGCTCATAGAAGTCTTTGCTGACGATGGACGACAATATTAGGATTTCGCAGCGATCGCCCTCTACGCTTTGTCCAGTTATGCTATTATTGTGCTTACAATTGCCCGCGCATAGCTTGTTTCATCTCGCGGACGGCTCTTTCCATACCAACTAATGCTGCACGACTGACGATGGTATGACCAATATTGAGTTCCTCCATTCCCGGAAGACAAGCCACAGGATAAACATTCCAGTAAGTCAGTCCATGCCCTGCGTTGATCCGCAATCCCGCTCTCATTGCTTGCTCGCACCCAGCAACTAG
>CAZZVG010000637.1:0-4609 GCA_964657295.1 Iningainema sp.
CAGGGTAGTATAATCGCGATGAATTCTCTAAATCATTGGGTGGGTTTCCGCTAGGAAGAAAGATGAACCAAAAGATTTCGCTTACAGCAAAAATTATATTTGCTATCACCTGTCTCCTATCCTTAGGTTTTGCCGAGTATTTGATGGTAAACGGGATGAATCAAAAAGCCATCGGGAAGTCTGTTTTAAGTTTTGAGCAGTCTGACTCTCCACGAGAAACAAGTTCCGAACTACAGACAGTTTTAGATAAAGCTGTCACAGATCGCAAAATACCAGGGGCGGTTATGTATGTCTCTAATTCCGATGGCGAATGGTTGGGGGCATCTGGTGTCAGAGACAAGGAATCGAAAACACCCATGAAAGCTACAGATGGCTTTTCCATTGCCAGCATGAGTAAGACGTTTGGGGCAGTGGTTGTGCTGAAATTGGTGGAAGACAGAAAAATAGATTTAGATAAAACCATCGCCACCTATCTACCAAAAGAGGTTAGCCCTCATATCTTTAATAGCAGCAAGATTACAGTTCGTCAACTCCTCAATCATACAAGTGGTGTGGCTGAATACCTTGCCACCGAAGATTTTAAAAAAGCGACTGCTAAAAGAAGCCGTTCTCAACCTTGGACAGCAGCTGAGGCTGTTAAGTATATGTACGATGCTAAACCTCAAGCGGCACCTGGAGAGAAATTCCTCTACACTGACAGTAACTATATTCTCTTAGAATTAATTGTCGAGAAGACAACTGGAGGAACTCTTGCACAAGCAATTCGCAGTCGCATCTTGAAACCATTGGATTTGAAGAATACCTTCACAGAATTACGCGAGCCCATTATTGGCGAAGTTGCCACAGGCTATGGCCATCGCAATAAAGATGGTAAGACTGTGAGTTTTGCTGATATCAATGATGGGAATGGTTTGGGAGATGGCGGATTGGTTTCTAATGCAGAAGATCTCGCTAAGTTTTCCAAAGCTCTGTTTGCTAAGAAAACTTTACTGTCACCCAAGATGTTAAAGGAAATGCAGACTTTTAAGAATAACAGCGTCAGCTATAACTATGGGCTGGGTGTAGAACGTTTCCCAACCCCATACGGTAATGCTTTTGGGCATACTGGTACAGCTTATGGCTTCTTAACTATTATGGAATACGTACCGAGTAAAGATACTACTGTAATTGTGTTATTGAACAACCAAGATAATGATGTCAAGGCGATCGCGATGAAAGCTTTAAATTTGGTTAATACCCAATAGACACGCGATAAAAATGAAAACTTATATCTTTTGGTCTATGTCTTAAGATAGTAGGCAAAATCCACTACTAACGCATCTAGTTATGAATATTCTTATTCTATGGCATAAATTTTTGTGATGTTGAGTTGCCACATTTCAAGAAATCAGGTTGTGAAACACTTACACTGGCTGCTAATAGAAGACTGGAAACTGAGAAAAACAATTAGCAATTAGCAAAAATCATTGAGGAGAACTATAGTACGAGTGCTATATTTAGAGGCATCGCCATCTAATTAGCCTCAATTCCGCTGCGACCTTGCCGTTGCCAGGTCGTAGGGGAATTGAGGGACAATTGTGCAACGTCCCGCAATAGTTTTTTGATTGGGATGTTAAAGAGTCAACGAGCTAAGACTCTTTAGAATCCGTGTCCATACCCTTCGGGTTGGTCACGGTAGTTCAAGTGCTAAATTTTTGAGGAAATGGCAATGACTACAACGCTATCTGCGCCTAATTCTATCGAATCCTTACTAGGTAAAGAAGCAGAAGATTTGCTTACCTATAAGGCAAAAGTTTCTAAGGATTTATTGCATTTACCGGGACCAGACTTTGTAGATCGAGTTTGGCTAAACAGCGATCGCAATCCCCAAGTTTTACGCAATCTCCAACAACTGTATTCGTCTGGTCGTCTGGCAAATACTGGATATCTCTCTATATTGCCAGTAGATCAAGGAATTGAACACTCAGCTGGTGCCTCTTTTGCGCCCAATCCTATTTACTTTGACTCAGAAAATATTGTTAAGCTGGCAATAGCAGCAGAGTGCAATGCTGTAGCGACGACTTTAGGAGTTTTGGGCAGTGTTTCCCGCAAATATGCCCACAAAATCCCTTTTATCGTCAAAATTAATCACAACGAACTGCTGACTTTTCCTAATCAACAAGACCAAGTGCTGTTTGCTGATGTGGAACAAGCTTGGAATTTGGGTGCTGCTGCAGTCGGTGCGACAATTTACTTTGGTTCAGAAAACTCCACACGGCAAATTCAGGAAATCAGCGAAGCTTTTAAAATTGCCCATGAACTAGGGATGGTAACTATTCTCTGGTGCTATCTGCGTAACAACGCTTTTAAGCAAGATAAAGATTACCACCTGGCCGCCGATCTTACAGGACAAGCAAATCATATCGGTGTGACGATTGAGGCTGATATTATTAAACAAAAGTTACCTGAAAATAACAACGGGTACGGAGCAGTTGCCAAAGCAACTGGTGAGAGTTATGGCAAAACCAATGAGCGGGTTTATACAGACTTAACAACTGACCATCCAATTGATTTAACTCGTTACCAAGTGCTTAACTGCTACTGCGGACGTGCTGGGTTGATTAACTCTGGTGGGGCTTCAGGTAAAAACGATTTTGCGGAAGCAGTTCGCACTGCCGTCATCAACAAACGTGCCGGTGGAACCGGGTTAATTTCCGGGCGGAAAACTTTCCAGCGTCCGTTTGAGGAAGGAGTGAAGTTGTTCCACGCCATCCAAGATGTTTATTTGTCAAAGGATGTGACTATAGCTTAACCTCAATTCTAAAGCCTCTGGTGCTACTTTTGTTGGAATGATGCAAGCACCAGAGGTTAATTCCAGGGATTACTCCCTTTGCTGTATGTTCGCTGATTTTTAGAATCGAAGAGGAATTACTCCTTACACCATTTAAAAGGTTGATATCGAGTTGTCATAGACAGGACTTTTCCGTAAAAATAGCGTATAGTCACTAAGTAAAACATCACTTATGCAAGTTTCTTTGCCCGTTGAACTGGAAGAATTGGTCAGAGCCACTATCGCCAATGGCGTGTATACCTGTGAAGAGGAGGTCATTTGTGCTGCATTACAGCTTTTGAAAGACCATACCGACTATTTGAAAGAGGAAATTGCCAGGGGCATTGACGAAGCCGACCGAAAAGTTTTCTCTACAATGACCCTGGAAGACCTGAAAGCGGAAGGACGGCGCAGACTAGCCTTGCAGACCCATTAAACCCATGACTTTTCTTGTTGTCCGTACCCGCCTTGCCGATGAAGACTTGTTGGAAATCTGGCGTTACATCGCCCAAAACAACATTGAGGCGGCTGACTACTTATTCGACAAGATAGACACAAAGTGCCAGCTTTTGGCGGATAGTCCCAGAGCAGGCGTTAGACGTGACGACCTCGCCCCAGGTCTGTTATGTCTCATCGAAGGCAAGTATCTTATCTTCTACCGCATCACGGACGAAACAGTTGAGATTTTACGAATCCTACACGGCGCACGCAATCTCAAAGCCATTTTCCTTTCATAACTTTCCCTTGCTGAGCGCGAAGGCGTGCTATTTTTGCCACGCTTATTCCTCTGTATCAGCTTTGATGTCATAACCTTAACACGCTGTTATGTCGTCATGACCGAGCAGTCGTGGGTGTAAAGTGCGTTGCTTTGTACAACTATAGCGATACGGCTTAAGCCGTGGCCAAGGGCATCGCCAAAAATGAGCGAACGTACAGAAATTAATCGATAAAACCTGCCCCTACCACTGAATTCTTACGAAATATATATTTTTTGTCCCAAAGGAGAAGTAGAAAAACTTCTTAAAGTTATAGCCAAGCTATGACTTCTGTTAGAGGGATGATGACTTTTTTCCAGATAGTCTTAAAAAGTATTCAGTCCAGCTGATCGCCATGAAGATAGGTAGGATTTTTACTGAATCCTGTGTAACCTAAATATACTTAAATGGCTGTAAAAATCAGTTAAGTTACTGAGTAATATTAACAATGCACTAATGGAGTTAAGTCATGGCAAATCTAATTTCAAAGACAATATCTCACGTGAGTTACCTGCTTAGCGAGCTTCAGGTAAAGCGTTTTCTAGGTGTTGTGCTAGTTGGGTTTTTACTGCTGACAACAAACGTTGCTCCTGAGAGTAACAAAGCCTTAGCTAATGAGATTAAGTCAGTGGTACATCAAGACGGCTCCCAAAGACCAAAAACAACAGGCGAGTGGAATAAGGAAGCGCGTGAAACAGAAGGTGCTCCTGGTGAAAGACTTCAGAAGATTGGCAAAGAATCAGCAGAAGCTGTAAAAGACTTTGGCTCAGTGTACCAAAACACTGCTAAGAGAAGTGCTGAGGCTCAACAGTAGTAGTTGCGACAGATCTGCCTATCTCTAACTATGGTCAAACTAAGTGAAGAAATGAAACTGAATTTTGCCTAAGTATAAGGAGTAATCACGCATCCCGACACCCATCCGTAATCGGATAGGGTGTGGGACTTCTGCCCGAAGTAGTTAAAAAGCTCATCAGATGAACAGACTCGGTGACACCGCCAACTTTCAGCCTGAATCCGCGTCTCTTTAGAGCGCGGTGTTGGCTCA
>CAZZVG010000638.1:0-4603 GCA_964657295.1 Iningainema sp.
AAATACCCAAAGCCTTTTTTAAAATCTCAATTGATTCGGTTTTTGAATAGTCACTTAATCTCAAGAACTTAATAGCAGATTCTTTATCTGCGGATTCATTCAACATATTATTCAATTTTTCATTTAGCTCATTGTGTTTATTCATAGTTTGTTTCAGGGTTTGTCAATTCTGGGGCTACTCCTTTTAATTTAGTCTTTCTAGACAGATTTGATGGAAATGGCAAAATAGCAGGGGTTAAGGGTAGTACCAGCACTGGTAGAGTTATTGCTGAAAATCTATCTTATACTGGCAGCTACCAAGTCAATAGTGATTGCACTGTTACTATATCCTTTGATAGAAGTAATGGTACAAAGTCTACGAACTTTGGTGTTATTGTTGATAATGGGAGAAAAATTCTCTACAATGCGACAGACTCTGGCGTGAATATTTCTGGAACGTTTGAGAAAGTTGATTATTAAGACGTTGATTGCAGCAGTTTTGAATTGAATTAACCACATTGTAAGGGCGCGGAAACCGCGCCCCTACGCATCATACAGATTGCTTTGCCTCTTTCTAGCTTTACAGAAAAGGGAATAACATCACCACATTTTAAAAGTTTAAAATGTCTAAAGATTGTTCTATTTGTAAATCTAAAATTCTTTCCCGTGCATTTTTGTGTTCTGCTAGCTTACCTTCTTTTTGATAGAGGTGTGTTGCTTTCTGGAAATCCTCAATTGCTAAAAGCTTATCTCCTTGACTATAACGAGCATTACCACGGTTATAATAAGCATCGGCATCATGAGGATTAATCTTTATTGCTTGAGTGTAATCCTCAATTGCTTTTTCGTAATCTCCTAGGTCAGAACTTGTGTTACCACGGTTTTTGTAAGCAACGGCATCATTGGAACTAATTTCGATTACCTGAGTGAAAACCTCAATTGAGCGCTTATCATCTCCAATTTCAGAAACATTACCTCTTTTATCATCTACAAAGTTATCATTGGCATAAATCTTTATTGCCTGAATAAATTCCTGTTGACCTTTTAAAAGATAGGGATTAATTTTTATTGCCTGAGTGTAATCCTCAATTGCTCCCTGCTTATCGCCTATGCGATCGCGAGTATCAGCACGGTTTCTGTAAGCTACAGCATCAGAGGGATTAATTTTTATTGCCTGAGTATAATCCTCAATTGCTCCCTCATAATCTCCTAGGTGATAACGAACATTACCACTTTTGTTATAAGCTTTGGCATAATTAGGATTAATTGTTATTGCTTGACTGTAATCCGCAATTGCTCCCTCGTAATCTCCCAAGTAATGACGAGCATTACCACGTTTGTAATGAGTATTGGCATCTTTAGGATTCAGCCGCAATGCTTCGTTATAACTAGTAATTGCAGCGTCATAGTGTCCTTTCTGGAAGCATTCATCACCTCGCTTCACATAAAGCAGATTCAAATCTGCATGACTGTAAAACTGATTCTTTGGTTGCTTATGGGTTGGTGACTGCCTAGGGTTGTGTTGGTCAGTTTGAGATTTTTGTCTGTAAGAATTGTCTTTTACAGAAGATTGTAACTGTTCTAGATAGCAAGGTAAGCCACCGCCATACAGCAATTGATTGATCCCGAATGAGATTTTCCCAGTTTTCAGCTTAATCATCTGGGTTGGCAGAAAGCCAGCCAAGAAGAGGTGATACTCAGGTTGTGCCTCATTCACGTCTTCTTGAATTAGAATGCAAACTACAACTGCGTTTTTTTCAACTTCTTCTGCACTAATTGACCATCTGACTTTATCAATGCTGCCGTAACGGGACTTAACCGCGATGCCAACCGATGGATCGTTCGTCAGTGTAAAATCAACCTTGCCATCGCCGCCGAATCGTCTTTCATAATCGATTTCAGTCACAAAATCAGCTAAACGTTCTTTGACAACTTCCTCACCGAGTTTTCCTTTCAAGTTGTAGATAAAAACGTCACGAACTGGCGAAGTGCGCTTATATTTTTCAGCCATCTGCCAGCAAAATTCCCGTAGTGCTTTTAACCTCTCTCCGGAGATGACCGTTAATTCACTATATTGACCTTCTGTTTTACAATGAAGCAGACAGCCAGATGTTAACCTTTTGATAAAGTCGGATTGTAGCGATCGCAGTAGGGTAATCCAGTCCATTGATATTTCTGCGAATCTTTTTATTAAATTATTCTATCAAAATATCAAGTCAGCTTAATTTTCTTCAACCGATTAAAATCCTGTAATAACTTTTAATTATACTTAATAATTTCCAAGTAAAAAAATATCCAACTATTTCTTGTGGGATGGGCATCCTGCCCGTCCTATGAACTGGGCGGGCAGGATGCAAGGGCGCCAGTCGCCTCTGTCGGGAAACCCTCCTCATGCGCGCTGGCTCCCCCACAATACTGGATAATCTATTTGTTGGAGTTCCCTTAACCCTCGCCAACTCCTTGCTGACTCTGTAGGCAACAGGATATCGTCTGTTTGGTAAGATCGCCTGAAATCACCAAAATTGTGTTTCCCATGATTTAGTCGAGTTGTTCTAAATTGAGTATTATTGGTAGATCCTAGTAGTTAGGACAGTAGTTAGGATGCCCACAACATGCAAATCAACGAATCTTTGGAAACCACCAGCGATCTAGCTGTTGCAGAGTCATCATCCCTAACTGATGAGCAGTATCGCAGAAAAATGGAGCGACGCAAAGAAGTACAGGACCGACGAGTCGCTCAAGCAGTGCCAGAAAAAGGGTTAATAATTGTTAACACAGGCAATGGCAAGGGGAAGACGACTGCGGCGTTAGGGATAGTCTTGCGATCGCTTGGTCATGGGTATAAGGTAGCAATCATCCAATTTATCAAAGGAGCTTGGGAACCTGCTGAAAAGCTGGTTTTCAGTCTTTGGGAAGACCAGTTAGAATTTCATGCTATGGGCGAAGGCTTCACCTGGGACACTCAAGACCGCGATCGGGATATTGAAAAAGCAATCGCCGCTTGGCAAAAAGGATTAGAATATATCCGCAATCCAGACTTTAAGCTGGTGGTGTTGGATGAAATCAATATTGCTATTAAACTTGGCTACTTACGAGTTGAGGAAGTTTTGGCTGGATTGGAGCAAAAGCCCTTTGACAATCATGTGATTCTTACAGGTAGAGGCGCGCCCACGGCATTAATTGACCGAGCTGACTTAGTGACGGAAATGACTCTAATTAAGCATCCCTTCCGTGACCAAGGCGTGAAAGCGCAACCAGGAATTGAGTATTAATTATGAATTATGAATTATAAATTATGAATTAATTTTTTTCATAACTCATCATTCATAATTCATAATTTTTATTGGTTGGCTTTACAAGAGAGCAAAATTTGGCGGTCTTGAGTACTAATGGAATTTAGCTGATAATATTCTTGTAGTGTTACCGAGTGAGCGTAAGTGGTTGGCTGATCGTCATTGAGGCGAGGTAGTGTATTGTTTGTCGCGACTTGAGTTGGGCTTGCTTCACCAGCGTAACCTCTCACCGTCATAGCTAACTCTCCTGACGGGTTGAGGGTGCCGTTAAAACAACTATATTCCGAACCGGGTATGTACAGCGCACCGACTACGTTATCTTGTTGCTTTTCAAATACGATATATCCTTGCCATAGCTGACCTGGCTTTGGCGACTGACCATATAGGTAAACACCATTTCGTTGTGGAAAATTCGCTCTTGGCGCTATTTTTGCTTCTGTTGTAGATGTTTGAGCATTAGCAACAAGTGGCGCAGGAGCTGATCGCTGCAACCAAGTGTATGTTTGTTGTTGATCGTCGCGACTCAAAGAGGACTTGGGTACGGAAACCGACTTCGCAAGTGCTTTGTGGAGATGGGCTTGCTTCTGTTCAGTCCGCTTAAGTGCCTTGTAGAGGTGAGCGACCTTCTGGCTAGATTGTAAACTAAGTGCCTTGCGTTGGTGAGCTTCCTTATAGATAGATCCCGAGTCAAAGGCAGGATTTCTCTGTATCCAAGTGTAAGTTTGACTGTCCGGAACCGGTTTCGAGAGTGTACGTAAGTATTCTATCTGGGTACTTAGTACTGGTTTAGCGCGATCGGCAAAAACGCCGCCACTGATTAGAAGTAAACCAAGTAGCGGAATTCTCAACTGACGAGGGGGAAGTAACTTATTAATATAGTTCACCCAATTGCTCATGTTAAAAAACTCTCTATGTTTTCCACTACTTACTTAAACTCTAGCTAGATATTGATAACCAAAGGATCGGTCGAAGGTTTGATTTATATTGTCTAAAAATCAACTCTGAAAACAAATAAAATATTTCTTGAATTTCAGAAGATGATCTGAGATTACCATTACTTATACTGTTTTTCTATGAAGATACTCTCAGGAGTTTCACCCCTCGCCAAGGGCGCGTCCCTCCGCTTGCGTTCTTGACTACAGGGGATAAAATTAAGCGCAACTTCTTATAGCAATCCTATTTCATTTTCAAACAACAGGGACAAGGGAGACAAGGGGGAGGTGTAAGCATCTCACTTAGGATTGCTATAGCAATCCGTGCAGGAGTTGTGAAAAATTTTAAGTTTTGTAGGCAGGGCTATGCCGCACCTCACCCGGATACGGTGGGCAGTG
>CAZZVG010000639.1:0-4595 GCA_964657295.1 Iningainema sp.
TAACGCTTCGCTATCGCTAACGCTTCGCTAACACCAGTCGCCTACGGCGGGTTCCCCGCATTAAAGCGACTGCCGTGCCAAGAACGCCAAGAATTCGTAGAGTGTGCGTAAGTCCTATAATTAATTGAGGGAGATAGCGACATGACTATGCTACAGCTACCTGAAAATGTTGCCGATGAAACTAACCAAAGTTCGTTAGCGGATCTAGCATGGGCAATTGAGGGGTCTGTGGGAGAGTTCTCACTATTTTTAGCACGTTGTAATTCTACAAGCTTACGAAAACGTTTAACAGAAAGTTTGCAAGCCTCCTGCTCACTTGAAATTAGAGAAATATTTCTAGATAAGTCTTGTCAGAAACTTTATCAGACTATCCAAGACTCACTATGTGAGGAACACCCCCAAGCTTTGATGGTATCTGGTTTAGAGTCGGTGAGTGCTATTAAGCAAATGTTGACTGCTGCTAACCAGGTACGGGAAGAGTTTAGAAAAAATTTTCACTTTCCGTTGGTATTGTGGGTAACGGATGAGGTACTGCAAAAGTTGATTCGGTTAGCACCAGATTTACATAGTTGGACGACAAGTGTTCAGTTTGCGATCGCCACCGATGATTTAATTAATTTCATCCAGCAAACTGCCGATGAAGTCTTTGCCAAAGTTTTAGACGCGGGTGCGGGTAGATTTCTCGACAGCACTGCTCTCAATTTAGGAATTGGTTCCCCACGCCGCATTGAACTTGAGTCAGCAAGGCAGGAGTTTCAAAAACGCGGTGTGAGTTTAAACCCAGAACTAGAAGCCAGTTTGGAATTTCTGCTGGGTCGAGCTTTTCACGGTTCAATGGAGCAGTCTTTGCAACATTACGAGCAAAGTTTAAAACTTTTTGGTTATTCTTTCGGAGTGGGGGAAGCAGAAGAGATCGGGAGATGGGAACAAATTCCCAATTACCAAATCCAAAATCCAGAATCCCTAAAACGGCTAGGATGTTTACTATATTCTCTGGGTTTATGGTGGCGTACTTACGGTGTAATACATAGATATGAGTATAATCAAGCTTGCGAACACGCGAAAAAATATTTTAACAAAAGTATTCAAGTATTTGAGCAGACTTCCCAACCTGAACTGGTAGCCAAGTTTATTAATGGCTTGGGAGGAGTATTGCAACGACTCGAACATTGGCAAGAGTTAGAGGTTGTTGCTAACAAAGCGTTAGCTCTACATCAAACATATCCCGATCAGTTTAAACTAGCTAGAGCTTATGGTTTGCTTGCTGAGGTAGCGCTGGCTAAATCAGCTTGGGATGAAGCAAAACAAGCTGCTAAACAAGCGCTGTTGGTTTTTGAGAAAGCTGAAGCATCTGTCTCGACCTCTGTTTCGCCAGAAATGAGAGCAGATTTGGATTGGGAAAGGTCATATCATCGCGGTTGGTATTCGTTTGCTTTAGGGCGATCGCTCTTGTCAGTTGGTAACGTAGAAGAGGCGATCGTTACTTTAGAAACTGCCAGAACAGAAACTAAACCCCAGTACGATCCACTACTTTATGTTGGGATCTTGAGTGATTTACGAGACGGCTACTTCCAACAAAGTAAATATCTAACTGCATTTCGGATTAAAAAAGAGCAGCGTTCAATTGAGCAGCAATACGGTTTCCGTGCTTTTATCGGTGCTGGTCGCCTACAGCCCAAACAGCAGGTAACTAACCCAAGCTTACCAATTGTTGAAAAACAAGAGTCGGTTGCCCAAGAAATCTCCGCTTCTGGAAGACAACAAGATATTAATCGCTTAGTTGAACGTATGGGTCGTTCTGACCATAAATTGACGATAATTCACGGGCAATCAGGTGTTGGGTTAAGTTCGATTTTACAAGCAGGGTTAATACCAGCCTTAAAACAAAAACCAATTGGTACTCGTGATGTTTTACCTGTTTTGCAGCGAGTTTATACTGATTGGAGTACGGAATTAGGCAAAGCTTTAAAAGATGCCCTAACCTGTCCCCTCCCAGTTGATTGCGAGGAGGTAGTTACAAGATTTGAGCCATCTGACTCTACAATTCTAGATTCAACAACAGCTATTATTGAACAATTGAAAAAACATGATGATGATTACAAACTACTCACGGTTTTAATATTTGATCAGCTTGAAGAATTTTTCTCTCTTTACAAAGACCCAAAGCAAAGAAGATCTTTTTATGATTTTATACATGATTGCCTTGAAATACCTTACGTAAAAGTTATCTTGGCTTTACGCGATGATTATCTACATTATCTCTTAGAATGCAATCGTATCCCAAGTTTCGAGGTCATTAACAATAATATTCTCGACAAGGATAATCTGTACCATTTAGGTAATTTTTCGCTTGATGATGCTAAAACATTTATTCAAAAATTAACTCAAAACACTCAGTTAGCTTTAGAGGAAGAATTAATTGATGAATTGGTGCATGATTTAGCAAGAGACTTAGGCGAAGTACGTCCAATAGAATTGCAAGTGGTAGGCTCACAACTACAAAATTACAAAATAAAGACCTTAGTAGAGTATCAGAAATATGGACCAAAGGAAAAATTAGTTTGGCATTTTTTAGAAGAAATCATCAAAGACTGTGGATCAGAAAATGAGCCGATAGCAAAACTAGTTTTGTATTTACTAACTGATGAAAATAATAATTCTTACCTCAAAACTTATGCTGATTTGGAATCGGAACTAGACGTAAGATATGAAAAAGAAAAACTAGACTTAGTCTTAGAAATTTTAGTTAAATCAGGGTTAGTGTTTAAAGTGCCAGTCTCTCAAACTAAAGCTTATCAACTGGTACATAATTATCTAGTCGCTTTTATTCGTCAAGAAAAAGGCTCTGAATTATTGGTTGAACTGAAACATGCAAGAGATCAACAAAGACTGAGCGAAAAACTTGTAGAGCAATATTTAGCACAAGTGATCTCTAACTGTGGAGATAATAATGAGCAAATCGCTCAACAAATATTGTACTTACTCTCTGAGGAAAACAATACTAGCACCGTAAAAACTAGGGCTGATTTTAAATTGGCGATTAACGTAAAATCTGAAGAATTAAACTTAGTTTTAGACAAATTAGTAGAATCAGGAATAGTGATCAGGAAGTCAGCGTTTCCTACTGATAAATATCAACTTCTTCATGATTATATGGGATATTTTCGTAGTCAAGAACAACAAAAACAATCAGCCCGATTAATTGCTGAACTGGAGAAAGAAAGAGAGCAACGAAAGCTGACTCAAGCGAGTCTCAGTGAAGTGATTAAAAAACTTCAGCTGCGTAAAGAATTAAATTGGAAGGTAACTTTAGGAGTGATCGCCACAATATTGGGGATATTGGAGGCTATCCTATACTTATGGTGATAGAGCCACTGCTCTGTGTCCTACAACTGGTGCATCAACTTTCAATACGGTTCGGATAACGCCTGATCTCCCCTTAGCTGTCAAGATGAAGTGCGATCGCTTAAGCTAAATTTAGCAGAGTTAATGCTCTAAGGCAGAACATACAATGAGTGTAGTTATTACGGATGACATCCTTCAAGCAGCAAGAATGTCAGAAGCAGAATTAAAGCGAGAAATTGCGATTATGCTGTACCAACAACGCAAAATCAGCACTGGTAAAGCCCGTCGCCTAGCTGAAATGAATTTAATCGAGTTCCAATGGGAGCTTGCTAGTCGCGGAATCTGCATTAATTATAATGTTGAAGATTTTGAAGCAGACCTAAAAACCTTGCGAAAATTGGGCGACTTGTGATTGTAGTCAGCAACACTTCCCCAATTACCAATCTTGCAGCTGTGGGACAACTAAACCTGCTACAACAACTTTACACTAGCATTATTATTCCCTCTTCAGGGATACTGGCTAAATGCAACTGCTCTTGGCGCTACGACTTCTGGTGCACCTACTTTCAAACTCATCTGTTCGCAACGAACAGTTAAAAAAGGTTGACCTAAACCCATCCCAGAAAAAGGACTTACGTCCCCGACTTCTAACTTAGAACCAATCAAACCCAAGCGCGACTCTAATTCTGCGGGGAATATCAGCAAATTAGAATTCATTGTACTGAAACTAGAAGCGCCAAACCACTGTCGCCATGCGATAGTTTGTCGATTGTAATTCAAGCTACATAAAATCTTGTTTTCCTGACGGACAGTAACACGTTCTCCTTTTTCCCAGGTAAACTCAGCTAACTCCTTCGGTAGTCCCCAAATTTCTCGACCACCAGCCACCGAATCAGGATGATCTACATAAATATGGGAAACCCAACCACCGATTTTCCCCTGATAACCCAATATAGCAGGAATTACAATTAACTCACTGTACTCTAGCACCGACCCGGTTCCGTAATATGATAAATACACCCCACCAACAGTTTTACCAGGCCATACAGAAATAATTTCTAACTCCGAGGGAATCAGGGACCGAATTCGGTCAATATTTATCAAATGCAAAGTTTGGATAGCGTAGCCTTGAAGTGTCCAGGGTGCTTGTGGATAAGCCATTTTCCGCTCCTTACCCCTTTAATGGGAATATATTATCTTGGAAAAACTTTAGATATATCAAGCGACAAATCAGGAAAACATGGTAGACT
>CAZZVG010000640.1:0-4594 GCA_964657295.1 Iningainema sp.
GTTTAAAGCCAGTGGAAGAATCAAACACTTTACCTAACTTAGTTTGTCGATTCCATATTCCAAAGTCAATAGTAATTTCAGCATTACAGTTTCCTGTTTCTCCTCCCGTTGGGGACATAATAATGAGTTCTCCTTTAGCATTGCGTTCAAATTTGACATCAGAGTTTTTCTGACAAAGTTCGTAGAATTGGTCGTCGGTTAGTTTAATTACAGATGAGAGATCTATAGTAAATGTGTTCATGGAAGTTTAGAGTAAAAAGATTATATATTGTATTTTAGCTATTCTCGGTTCGTCAGAGAAACTGGGTTGTTCACTTTTTGAGGCACAAACGTATGGAATCTCTCATCTCTCGTATGCAGGCGGTGCAGTCGCCGATCATTCCTGTCGTGGGAGAATTGATTAGAAGCTGTCCCGGTACTATTTCTCTAGGACAAGGTGTAGTTTCTTACAATCCACCACCAGAAGCTATAGAGTTTTTGCCCAAGTTTCTGGCAGATTCAACTAACAATTTATACAAAGCTGTTGAGGGAATTCCTCCATTACTAACCGCACTGGCAGCTAAATTGCAAGCCTTCAACGGCATCGAAATTAATGAGGGAAACTGCATCGTCGTTACAGCAGGTAGTAATATGGCGTTTATGAACGCTATTCTCGCTATTACCTCGGTGGGCGATGAAGTGATTTTAAATACACCTTACTATTTTAATCATGAAATGGCGATCGCCATCGCAGGTTGTCATCCAGTATTAGTCAGCACGGATGAAAACTACCAGTTGCGCCCAGAGGCAATCGCCGCTGCTATTACCCCAAAAACACGGGCTGTCGTCACAATTTCCCCAAACAATCCGACGGGAGTGGTGTATTCAGAAGAGACTTTGCACAAAGTTAATCAAATCTGTCGCGAAAGCAGTATCTACCATATTAGTGATGAAGCCTACGAATACTTCACCTATAACAAAGTCAAGCACGTTTCGCCTGGTGCATTTGCAGGAAGTTGCGACTGCACCATTTCTCTTTACAGTCTTTCTAAAGCCTATGGTTTTGCTAGTTGGCGCATCGGCTACATGGTGATTCCCAAACGCCTGCTGATTGCTGTCAGAAAAATTCAGGATACGATTCTGATTTGTCCCCCTGTAATTTCCCAATACGCAGCTTTAGGAGCATTGCAAGCCAAAGAGGATTATTTGAGCAGCAATATCGAAGCGATTGCCCATGTCCGATATATTGTACTAGATTATCTCACCCGCCTACAAGGTTTGTGTACCATTACCCCTGCTGATGGCGCTTTTTACTTTTTCCTCAAAATTCATACTAATATAGATAGCTTTAAATTAGTTGAAAGATTAATTAAAGAACATCTTGTTGCGGTCATTCCCGGTACAACCTTTGGCATGGATAATGGATGTTATCTGCGTGTCGCCTATGGTGCTTTGCAAAAAGATACCGCAATTGAAGGTATAGAAAGATTAGTCACGGGTTTGCAAACAATCTTACTGTAATATATTTGCGGATCACTAACTCAAATTGTGTCAGGATCAATACCCATCTGTCTTAACCGTTCTGCCAATCGAGTTGCTCTTTGTCGTTCTATATCACTCGACTCTGCCCCAGTGGGAATAACTATACCAGAGCGATACGGCTTAAGCCGTGGGCGCTCCGCGCCATCGCACCACCGCAACCACAGCCCTGGCTGATCTTCAAACGTACCCGTCCATAATGTCAAACCCAGCCCAAGTGTTTCCAGCCAGATCGGTTTTGCTAGTTCCACATACTTTCCTGCTGTCAGCACGTATACCCGTAACAATGCGCCGTTCATTTGTTCTGCTTCTTGGATCTGAAGCAATGGGTCAAATACGGCGTAATATGCTATACCAACACGGGCATAATCATCTTTTTTCGTGCCTAATTCCTTGCCTTTACGGTTGGACACAATTTCAATCGCCACTTCTGGAGCTTTACCAAATTCCCACACGAAGTAACTGCTATTTTGCTTTTGGCTCCAGTCTATGGGCATTTGTACCTTCAAGCTCACAAAGACATCTGGTATCACTGGGTTTTGCTTTGGTGAGTAAAATATCCCCACATTTGCTCCGGCGATAAATGGCTGTGGCAGCACCCGTGAACTATATATTGGATCTACCAGCAGCCTTTGTTGCTTCTCACTTTGAAAATTATCCACTGGTTTGTTATCCTCTATTTCTAGTTCGCTGATGTCGGGGATAGCAATTTCCGAGGGATCTAGAAGTTGCGGAACTTGAGACATAAAACTCTAGCTAAAAGCGATCACAGTAGTTAACATTATAAACTCTTTGCGACGGCAGTCGCCTGGGCGTAAGATAAAAGACAGCGATCGCACAGAAGTAGGAAACGGAAACAAACCTCTTGCTCCTTGTTTCCGTTTCCTACACTCCTACACCTCTAACGAACAGCCGCCGTCTCCATAACCAAATCTTGGAACATAGGAGTGCTGAGGTAACGTTCGCCAAACGAAGGCTGAATGAGGACGATGAGACGACCGGCATTTTCCGGACGTTTACCTACCTGTAGAGCAGCATACAAAGCAGCCCCAGTAGATATACCGGATAACAAACCTTCTTCCCTTGCCAAACGGCGACCGAATACCATCGATTGCTCGTCGCTGACGGTGATCACTTCATCAATTAAATCCCTGCGGAGAATCTCTGGGACAAATCCGGCACCAATGCCTTGAATTCTGTGAGGACCTGGTTGACCGCCTGATAGTATGGGACTGTTACTAGGTTCAACAGCGATCGCCTGAAAACTTGGCTTGCGTTGTTTAATAACTTCCGCAATTCCAGTAATCGTTCCACCAGTACCCACACCTGCGATGAGGATATCTACTTCCCCATCTGTATCTTCCCAAATTTCTTCTGCAGTGGTTTCTCTGTGAACTTTTGGATTTGCTGGGTTGCGGAATTGTTGCAACATATAGGCATTGTCTGTCTTGGCGACAATTTCTTCCGCTTTGCGAATGGCTCCCCGCATTCCTTCAACGCCTGGTGTTAATTCCAAAGAAGCACCGTAAGCCTTGAGCATAGCACGCCGTTCTGTGCTCATAGTTTCGGGCATGGTCAAAATCAACCGATAGCCACGAGCCGCCGCCACCATTGCTAGTCCAATACCTGTATTACCAGAGGTAGGTTCGACTAAAATGCTTTTTCCTGGCACAATCTTACCATCTGCCTCTGCCGCTTGCACCATGCTTGCAGCAATCCGGTCTTTCACCGAAGCCGCTGGGTTCATGCCTTCGAGTTTCACCACAATCCTGGCACTACATCCCTCGGCTTGGGGAATTTTGTTGAGTTGAACTAGAGGAGTCCGTCCAATCAGTTCTGTGACATCACGAGCAATTTTCATTAATCATCTCCTAGAAGGTTACTTTTATTATTGGGTATTTCCCTTTGGAAATTCATAAGATCTCTTTGAGTACAGGTTTTTTCTTTAAAAATAATAGTCGAAAAACTGTCATCTGCCTAAGGCTATATTGGTTAGATGTTGAGTACATGTATGTCAGAACCTCACCTCGTAAATGCTAGTACCCTATCCCGAAAATACTAGCACCTATACGCCAAAAAATTTTTGCTCATGCTTATTAGACAGGTACTGCAGCCGTTGAGTACAACCTTAATGAATTTAACTAATCTTGATCCGAGTGAGATCAACTGTCCTATATTGATGCTGATGATATAAATCATATAGGATTTACGCAGAGATTCCCCTCTACCCCCCGACATTCTTAGGCGAAAGCCAAGGAACGAGGGGGGACTTCTTAACTCTCACTAGTTTGAGAAGTCGTGGCGGCGGATTTTTAACGATTTGCGCTCCGGGAGGGGAGATACTCTCATGAATTAGTCTCACGCGACGCAAAGGATTGCAAGTAAGGTTCTAACTTGATTGTACTTAAGAGTACGCTACAGCAAAACTATTGAGTATTGTCACAGAAAGCTTGCAGAAACTGTATTCATATACTTTCTTACCAAGTGCAGACTGCTTAGTAAGGGAGCGAGAACCAATATGAAGTTGAAACTTTTAAATTGTCTCACAGTTTGTTTAGTGACTCTAGCTATTCTTTCTCCAGGGCTATTTGTATTTGGCATAGTTTGGGAGCAACATCTGTCACTAGTACAAACACAGTATTTAACCTGTGACGTTGATCTGAGTCGTGTAGGGGAATACCCATCGGCTCTCAATCAGAGAGGTACTTTGGCTCACGATAATGCTAGCAGAGAAAAGGTCTATTATGTTGAAAAATTTCTAGATTTTTTGAAACAAAACAAATTCTTTAGGAGATGGCGATCGCTTTTTTTGTTGCTACCAATTCTTACAGGCATATTAATTTTTGGTTACGACAAATATATTGTTTATCGGGCTACTGTTCTTCAAAAACAAGTAGAAATGCTAGAAAGACTATGGCACCACAGTAGTAATATTTAAGTTTTCTTATTTTGTTCTTTAAAAATCTCCGGAGGAGTGATCAAACAAGGCAAAAGTTAAAAGTTAAAAGGCAAAAGAAAGAAAAAACCGGTTTCAAGCCCCTAAATTGATGTATGGGGATTCTCTTTTTACTTTTTA
>CAZZVG010000641.1:0-4593 GCA_964657295.1 Iningainema sp.
ATAGCTAAAACGGTTGACATTTTTCATTTATCCTTTATCATTTTCCTTTGTAGGTAACCCCTCAACTCCATTGGACTCTGTTAAAAGCTCAACAGACGAAACCCTTGTAAGCAACTGACTCCTACCCACTTTGTTACTGTTATTTTTAAGAAACTTAAACTTTTATTGACTTAAACTTTACTCGCTACACCGGCGAGAGTATGATTTCCATATGCTAAAAAGACGACAAAATAACAGAAAATATAGGCAAATATGTCAGATTGACACCTGACAAAATCCTAGTTTAACCTGATTTCATCGTGGTGGATTAAATATCCATCAAATTTGCATTTGATAGAAGTGAGCTTTCACCTCTATCTATGGTTAGAAAAAGCGATCTCCGCTTCTCAAAACTTGTACAAGCCGCTTCGTTTTGTACAAACAACTTTGTCCCGTCATACAAGGAAACAATCCTATGCGACGCTTGTTTGCTCTGATTTTAGCGATTTGTCTTTGGTTCAATCTGGCACCATCCGCCCAAGCAGAAGGTGCTGATCTTGTACGTTGCGCGGATTCGCCTGCCTTTCAGGCAAGGGCACTAGATGCCCGGAATACCACTTCCGATCCAGCATCAGGAGAAAAGCGCTTTGAACGCTATTCTGAGGCGTTATGCGGTCCAGAAGGGCTGCCCCATCTGATCGTCGATGGTCGTCTTAGCAGCGCTGGTGACTTTCTCATCCCTAGCATTCTCTTTCTGTACATCGCCGGTTGGATTGGTTGGGTAGGTCGTGCCTATCTCATAGCAATCAAAAAAGAAGGCACTGACGTGGAATTGAAGGAAATCTTGATTGAAGTGCCGAAAGCATTCTCACTTATGCTTTCAGGCTTTGCTTGGCCAGCAGCCGCTTTAAAAGAATTGCTGTCAGGCGAATTAACAGCTAAAGATGAAGAAATCACCATTTCACCACGCTAACAGCCAATAGATAGTGGTTAGTGGTTAGTGGTTAATAGAACAACTAGTAACCAACAGCTAACAGCTAATTGCTAATTACCAACAACTCACTTATTTGGGAGTAAAAACTCATGCAACCAAATTATTTCGTTAAATATCTCTCATTGGCACCAGTTTTATTGTTTGTCAATTTGATATTCACTGCTGTTGTCCTGATTGTATTTAACAACTTGTTCCCCGACCTACTTTTCCATCCACTGCCATAGACTAATTATTTGCTCTTGAGTGATGATTTAGAAATAAATACTTTCAATTTATCACTCTTAACGAGAGCCAGTAAGTTTAAACTCGTAATGCAGTCTCTGGCTTACGAGTTTAATTTTTAGTAGAAATTGAAGAAAGGCATTTGTGCCGCCATTAAGTGAGGACTTTTACCTAGTTAAGAATGTATGCTTGTTGTCCGTCCGGAACGCCAAATCTTCCGGACAGAATATAACAGTCTGAAGATATTGAAGCCTGTATTATACTCACTTGACCTCTCTGGTTCTGACAGATATGTTGTATGTTCTCGGTTGATAAATTAATTTTTCTAAACTTACTTGGCAAAAATGACTTTTTTGCATCAGTTATTATTAATAATTAAAAATGCGTAAGTACTGTTTAGAGGCAAATCTACAATATGGTTCAAGCAATAGATGCATCAAAAAACCGTCCAAGCGATCCTAGAAACCAGGAAGTCGTCTTTCCAGAATGGCGCGATCCACAGCGAGGCAACCTAGAAACACCAATTAATGCTTCTCCCTTGGTTAAGTGGTTTATTAATAACTTACCAGCTTATCGCCCAGGTCTAACAACCTACAGACGGGGTCTAGAAGTTGGCATGGCTCACGGTTACTGGTTATTTGGTCCATTTGCCAAGTTTGGTCCCCTGCGGGATACAGATAAAGCCGATTTAGCTGGGTTGCTGTCAACCTTTGGCTTAGTTGTAATTCTGACTGCTTGTCTATCTTTATATGCCAATAGCAATCCTCTCCAACCAATTGCTACCGTCACTGTCCCAAATCCTCCAGATTCTTTTAAATCTGGAGAAGGCTGGAACAACTTTGCTAGTGCCTTCTTAATTGGTGGTTTAGGTGGTGGAGTCGTTGCTTATTTGATAGCTAGTAATCTAGAAAGAATCCTAAGTATCGCAGGTTAATGATCAGTAAGGAGTGAGAAGTTAATCGTGATTAATAATCCACTCCTTACTATTTATCACTCAGCCAAGCAATTAGCAATTAGCTGTTAGTTAATTGCTAATTGTTTTCAGATAGGATCTGTTAGCTGAATGCTCATCTTAATCAATCAAAACTGCTGAAATAGAATTGAGAGCAGTTTCAAAATCATCATTGACGATTTTAATATTAAATTCATCAGCTGCATTAATTTCTTCTTGGGCGCGTTGTAAACGACGGCAAATTGCTTCTTCAGAATCCTGTCCGCGACTGCGTAGCCGATTCTCCAATTCCTTCAGACATGGCGGTAAAATAAAAATACTCAGGGCGCTGGGAAATGTTTCGCGGATTTGCCTTGCCCCTTGCACTTCAATTTCTAACACAACTGATTTGCCAGAATGAATTTGGTTGAGTACAGATTCTCGAAGGGTTCCGTAGCAATTGCCTGCAAATTCTGCCCATTCCAATAACTCTCCTCTTTGCACCATTTGTTCAAACTGACTGCGATTAATAAAGTAATAATCTTTGCCATCAATTTCTTTTGGGCGGGGAGAACGAGTCGTCACAGAAACAGAATAATATAGTTCCGGATGACGTTTTAGAAGCGATCGCATTAAAGTCCCTTTCCCAACACCACTGGGACCAGTTAAAACAATAAGCCTGCCTGTAGGCTTGCATTCGGTAGTAGAAGCACCACTCTCAATGGATAAAACTTGCATCATCCGCTCAACTTATGAATCAATAGACATTACTTATTAGTTCTGAGCCTTTTCGCTGGTACAGTGACTACTAACTAATAAATTTTGTAGTTTGGGCAACAAAAAAATAATCTAATTCACATAGTACTACTGATGTTATAAAAATAGGCGATCGCGCACTCAATTTGCTGACTCTGTTTTTCCTATACTAGTATCATCCCATCCTTAAAAGTATTGAAATTCCCGCTCAAAGAGATCCTTTGGCGAGTTTATGAGTAAGATGTTTGGATTTCCAGGTATTCCAGTATACTTATCTGCTGAACATCAGGTGAGTCCGTTATCAAAGAAACTGACATGAAAAATCTCGATGGTCTGATGATATCAGACCAAAGCGATACCTCTGGAAACCTATTTGGTTGAGGACTGTTGCCTCAACCTTTTTTCAGGCATGAAAAGAGGCACGAACAAGTCATGCACGTGTAGCGTCATTCTTTTGACTCCAAAACGGACATTTAAATTTGAGCAGAGCGCCTTAAGCAAAACCCAATCAATTATCGACTGCTTTATCTACCGCTGGATGCTCTCGGGCCACAACAAAGCGATTCGCTACCGTTTCCGGTTGAATTGCTGAAAGAATTACGTGGCTGGAATCAGTAATAATCACAGCCCTAGTACGACGACCATAAGTTGCGTCAATCAGTTGACCTCTATCCCGTGCATCGGTAATGATACGCTTAATCGGAGCGGACTCTGGACTGACAATGGCAACGACTCGGTTAGCAGACACGATGTTGCCAAAACCGATGTTGATTAACTGAATGTCCATAAAAAACTGACGCCCAGCGCAGTGTAAGAAGCTTCTAAGTAACTATTTTCCATGTTATCCTCAAAAAATTCGAGTTACAACGCTAAAAATCACGCTTCTACTTGTTTTTTAAATAAGAATTGCTTTTTTTAACTATTTCTGACCATAAACCACTTAAATCTATCCAAAGGTATAGATTAAGAAACACTAATTAACCTACTTTGCTCTTTGAAAAAACATAAGTTGTTCAAACTGCTGATAAAGAATGGGTCTTAGGTAATAGGGAAAAGAGTTTTATCCAACGCTCTCCGTTCGGATTTCCCTATTCTCTACTGCTGATGACCGATTTTCTAGATCGTGTTGTAACAAAATTACCAGTAATTCTCAAAATATAGACTTTATATTAAGAAATATAAACAAATATGGTATTTGAGACAGACCTAGTGTATCTGCGTTCAACACCTAATTATCGTTTCATAGTAAGGAAGGTTATCAGTGACATCACAGTTAAAAGTTGCACAAATCTCTGACGAAGCTTTATTGGCGAAGTTTTTTCAAGAATCTGTGGGGGTATGGCGCTCGGAAAGGCGATATTATACTCTACCAGAAGGCGAAACGAAGGAAATGGTTAGTATCATCACGATCCGATTTTTAGAAGCGGGATGCGATGAATTGCACTCAATGGCGCAGATGCATAGTTTGCCAGATTCAGTCAGTTTAAATTGTGGTGCTGAAGTGACTTGGAATACGGATTCAGTGACGGGAAAAAAGGAGTCTAGAGGTTCTACACTGTTTGGAGTTAAGGGAAATACATTGTATCGCGATCGCGGTTTTGCCACACCCAAACCAGTCACCGCCCAGTATCACTTCCCGAACCCCAAAACTTTGTGTTTGCGTACCGAATACGATGGTTCAATGTTTGAAGAGGAATTAAAGCTAGTTGGC
>CAZZVG010000642.1:0-4588 GCA_964657295.1 Iningainema sp.
AGGCTGCTTCAATTTCATTTAACCTATCATCAAACTTCTTCAGCTCATTCTCCTCTTCTTGAATCTGCTGTTCGTATTGAAATTTACGAGATGGGTCAGTTTCAATAGTTAAAGCTCTCCGTATCCTCGCCACTTTCTCACTGAGAAGTTTATACAATTGTTCCTGCGCGGCTCTTTCAAGTTCCCATCGACGTCGTTGCGCTTCTGTTATCATATTAAATACTTGCAAGGGTGCTTATGAGTTTGTAGTGAGCGCTTAAGTCACTAAATTAATTTAAATCTGTAATCGTTTACTTTAACAATGTAGTTAGAGAAAACTCAATTGCGATCAATTAAAAACTCAAGCGAATATATGTAAAATAATATACATGATAATGACTGAGGCTCTGCAAGAACTGTTAGATCAAATAAATGAAAAGATCCTGTTCCTACGCAGAAAAAAGATTACAGAGGCAAGCCATTTAATTATCTTCCAACTAGACAAGGAGATTGAGGAACTCGAAAACGAAATCAGTAAAATTACGCAGCAAATTGAAAATTTAGGCACATCACCCTGTAGTGAAGAATTATACCGTGCTTTATTGAAATTAGGCTACCGGGAACAAGTCCTTTCATTTAAAAAGTTGATCAAAGCCCAGTCAATAGCAGCTTTCCTCATTCATGGATTGCCAGATCATGGACAACGTTGGTTACTGAATCGGTTAGTCACACAGTATGTTCGTTATAGCACAATCGGCAAAGTGGTGCGAGTTGAACTTGCTCGGATTGGACGCAGAAGAGATATTAACGCTTTATGGCGCGAACTAGGTGGTAGGGTAGGTTTAGGGAAACAAAGCTCTCCTGAAGAGATTGCTGAACGAGTTTATCAATGGTGGCAAACTCAGAATGTATTTCTGGTTTTCCATGATGTAGATTGTATGCCTAAAGGGTATTTACAGGAGTTTATCGGCGATTTTTGGCTACCATTAGCAACTCAGGCACGAGAGAAGTTTGAGCGCACGCACAAATTTCAGCTACTGATGTTTTTGGTAGATTATGAAGGCTGTGTGGATACTCAAGATACCTTGTTTGCTGAACAACAGGAACAAACTTGGGAACCGAAAGTTCCGCTCAAACTACCATCGATTAGTGCATTTGGCGATCGCGTTTTGATAGACTGGATTGAAACTGTGGAAATGGAGTTCGACAAACTACCTTTGATTGAAGTCATTCATCAAATGGAAAATCTTGCACATGTCATTTTAGAAAATAGCGATTGCGGGATTCCTGAATTAGCCATGTCCGAAATTTGTCGCCTGTGTGAGTGCAACTGGTATGAAGAGAAGGAAAGATGGCTAAAACTATAGGTACGAACCAACTTGAGTATACTGGCAAAGTGCAACCCCAGGCAGGAGAACGAGATGCCAGTGGAAATTTGTTGTACCCCTACTTGCCCAATGAAGAATTGATTGAGGCTGTTAATTTAGCAATTTACCTCGAACGACCACTGCTACTCAAGGGGGAGCCGGGATGTGGTAAAACAAGGTTAGCTCGTGCTGTGGCTTACGAGCTTAGTCTACCATTTGAAGCTTGGTATATCAAGTCTACCAGTCGGGCAAAAGATGGATTGTATAATTATGACGCGGTTAGTCGTTTACGAGATGCGCAATTAGCTGCAACAGGTCGTATAATAAAAGATGAGGATATACCGCGTATTAGCGATCCTACCACTTATGTACAGTGGGGACCATTAGGACGAGCGATGAAGAGCGATCGCCGCACGGTAGTATTAATTGATGAAATTGATAAAGCTGACATTGATTTTCCCAACGACTTGCTCTTGGAACTTGATGAGCAACGGTTTATAGTGGAAGAAACTGCACAGGAAGTTCACAGCAAAGTAGCGCCCATAGTCTTTATCACTAGCAACGACGAGAAAGATTTACCAGATGCTTTCTTGCGGCGATGCTTGTTTCACTACGTGGAATTTCCCAGTGTAAAAAGGTTGGTAGAAATTGTCAATGCTCAGTTTCCGGCTTCACCTCAAGCTTTAGTAGATAAAGCTGTAGCTCGCTTCTTAACGCTACGGGAAAAAATGGGCAAAGACAAAGGAGAAGCTGGTAAGAAAGTAAGCACCAGCGAGTTAATTGACTGGTTTCGCGTTTTGCGCCGCTATCCTCAAGATGAGGTTCTAGCAAAACTAGATGGTAAACTACCCTATGCTGGAGTATTGCTGAAAACTTGGGACGATCATATCCGTTACTTGAGGCAAAATAGTGGAAGAGAATGATTTGCCCCTGCTACAACTCTTCACTACTCTGCGCGAAGCAGGCTTACCAATTGGTATTGAGGAGTATCAGTTAGTTTTGCAAGCTTTGCAAGCTGGTTTTGGGATGACAAATCCAGCATTGAAACGTTTGTGTCAGACACTATGGGTAAAGTCTGCTGAGGAAAAGCAGCTATTCGAGTATCACTTTGAGCAATTGATGAGCAGTAGGGGCGTACAACCGTTCGCTCAGAATGTCGCTTCTACATTAGCAACACCATCTAAACGGCGTGAGATTGCTTCAATTACTATATACGTGATTCAAGGGATTTTAGCTTTCGGAATGATTTTGGGTGCGACAAGCTCCAACAAAGAGCAAACCGAGAATAATTTATCAAACATACCAATTACAACCACGATTCCCACTCCTACTCAGACACAAGCACCGAAAACATCAAACATACCAATTACAACCAAGCCCTTACTCAAGCCAACGGTTATCGCAACCCGAATCGCAACACTGATTCCCACTCCTACTCAGACACAACCAGCAAAAACAAATAGAAACCAACCAAATTTGATTTGGTTGCTACCTCTCATAGCTTTGGGTGGTGGGTATGTCATTTTTAGGTGGGTAGTTAAGCGGAAAGAGCGCAAGCAGAAACCAATTTTCTTGGATGAAGTACAAGTAGCTCAAGCCGTGCAGCAAACCACCAGAATTGAGGAAGATATTCCTGAAAATCGTTTCATCTTGATTGGCGAATATTTTCCTGTTACCGAGCGGCAAATGAAACAGATTTGGCGCTACTTGCGTCGCCCAGTACGTCAGGGAGCGGCGACAGTATTAGATATAGAAGCCACAGTACACCAAATTGGACGTCAAGGTATACTACTTAAACCTGTGTTAGTTCCACGTCGAGTTAATCAGGCAGAATTGCTGTTACTAATTGATCGAGATGGTTCAATGGTACCTTTTGGTGAGCTATCACATCGGTTGGCAGAAACGGCTTTACGTGGGGGGTTGTTGGGTAAAGCTGGCATTTTCTACTTTCATAATTGCCCTATTGAATATCTCTACCACGACTCTAATCTTCTAGAAGCAGAGTTAGTTCTTGATGTCATCACCAAAGTTTGCTCTCAAAGGACTGCTGTGTTAATCTTGAGTGATGCTGGTGCTGCTCGTGGCAGTAATAGTGAGGAACGTTACGAATTAACTCAACAATTTCTAGCTCAGTTCAAACAACGAGTGCGTTATATTGCTTGGCTAAATCCTCTGCCGAGAAAGCGTTGGGCTGGTACAACGGCGGGTGAGATTGCCCGTCTTGTGCCGATGTTTGAAGTCAGTCGCCGAGGGTTGCAAGATGCTATCGGTGTGCTGCGAGGACGTCCGACGAATTTTGAGGGGCGGAGAATATGAGTAAAATCAAACTAGAAGTTGCCCAACAACGCATCGAGTCTTTGAGAAGACGCTTCGGCACGGCGCATTTATATTTAGCATATCATGCTGCTTTTCCTTTAGCACTGACACCCGATCTATTGTATCGTTTGTGGGCTAACTTTCAACTCGATATTCATGGTGAAGTTTTGGGTATTCCCTGGATAGCTGTGGCAGATTTGCTGCTTTCTAGTTTATGCGATGAAGTGGGGCATGAACTTTATGAGATGAATGTGGCAGTACGAAATGTTCTGCTGAATCGATTGCAGGAAGATGACAAGTTTGGGCAACACCGGATTAATGAATTGTCGGATTTCTTGCTCAATTATGTCAGGCAGCAACTCCAAAGCGACGATCCTGACATCAAAGACTTTGCTCTAGCTCAGCGATGGATTGCTTTGGCATATACTCGATCTCATCAGGCAACTCGTGAACTTGCTTTGGCTCTTAAAAACGCTTATTCTCAGGATAAGCTAGATCTGATCCGATTGGCGTCTTTAGTGGAAACATTAGCAGAGCCACTGGGTGGATCGGAAGAATTTCAGCCGCTGTTGATTTATGCTCGTGGGATGGGAAACTTTGCTGGTGGCAATTTGGAAGCTGCCAAAAATGAGTTGGGCAACGTTATTGGGAAGGGAAATGAAATTACAGTTGCTGGGATTGAGTTGCCTATTCCCGAACAAATCAGAGCAAAGAATCTATCGCGACGGCAGGTAATTCAATATCTGGGTTGGGGAGGTGTTGGATTTGGTTTAGTAGCGCTAGCCGGAGACTTGTTGATGCCACAACAGAAACCCGACTCCTCACAGAATCCGGATTTCTTGCCACAATCCGTACTCCTGAAAACTGTTCAATTAAATTAGTGATTGAAGATGAAGATACAGCAATTGGACAAGCAAGGCAGTTAA